>JAOTWP010000249.1 GCA_029862975.1 Acidobacteriota bacterium | reverse complement strand
CGGAGCTGCTGACTACGCGAGAAAGGCAAAGGACTTCGAGGTTCATGGAGTCGTACCCCTGTCAGTAGTCGCGCACCACAACGCTGCGTTCCGGCAGATCCGAGACAGCTTCACGAAATCGGTGACAGGATACTCATTCCTCGTCTTCTCGCCCGCAGGGCACGTGAACGAAATGAGTATCCTGTCACCGCATTTTCTAAATCGCTGGCGTCGGGTAAGTACCGGCGGGCCGGTCAGGGACATGCTTCGAGCAGCAACGGCGACACTCACCGGCGCTCGTTCGCTGCTGTCAGAGCTTGAGGTGAGAGCCCGACAGTCGTTCATCGGGCACCGTCATGCCAAAGAAGTACGTAGATGAGTAGACCGCCAACAGCCAAGCGGACGCGTCGGGATCCTCTGGGAAGAGCTGGTAGCGGTACTCGAAGACATCCTGCTGGATAGCTTTGCTTGGCAGTTGATACAGCTTCCCAACGATGTCGCCGACTTGTCTTGCGGCGAGTGTTCCCTCGACTCCGTCAAGAACGGAAATCGGTGACAGGATACTCATTTCTCGTCTTCTCGCCCTCAGGGCACGTGAAAGAAATTAGTATCCTGTCACCGCATTTTCCATGCGGCTCAGGTTATCCAAGACGGCTGGCTGGCTCGCGCGGCAGCAAGCGTCTGCTCGACGGCTGGCCCGCGCGAGCCGCTAGTCGGGCCGGAAGGCGTCGGCCTCGAGGTTGACCAGCGAGGCGGCCGTGTCCCCGGGGTGGGCCGCGAGGTAGTCGCCCACCAGCCGGAAGCCGATCGTGTAGCCCGTCCAGTTGGGGACCATCCCGGTGCCGAAGAACCACGCGGCGTGGTTGTACGTGGTCGAGTCGAACTTGGGCCAGGCGCGATCGAGCCACAGAACGAACTCCTCCTCGGACAGCGCGTCGACCCAGGGCGGCAGCGGCTCGCCGAAGAGCTCCGAAGCGTAATGATCGGCGAGGCCCTCCGAGACCATCGCCTGGAGCAGGGTGCTGCCGTAGCCGGGACCGCGGAACCTGGCGGCGTGATGGAACTCGTGGGCCGCGAGCGAGGGCAGCCGCGCGGCCACCGTAGCGCCGGGCAGGCTCGGATCGACGGCGAGCTCGATCTCGGTGGCGCTGAGTCCGCGCCCGCCAATCCCCCAGCCCGGGATCAGGTACTCGGGTCCGGGGCCCACGCGCACCGTGATGCCCGCCAGCGACAGCTGCCGCGAAGCCGCATCCCAGGTGTCCTGGACGTGCTGGGCGATCACCGCTTCCTGGTCGCCGAAGACGCCCGCCGGACCCGTGAAGAGGATCGTCAGGCCGCTGCCGCCGGCCGGCGCGGTCGGAGAAGACCCGCCGCCGCACGCCGCGGACACGACCAGGCCCGGGATCAGGAGGAGAACGACCCACGGGCGCCGCCCGCCGGCGATGGTCCGTCTGCCCGTCATCGGTCGTGTCATGTCGGAGCCCGAGCTTAGCTGGCCTGGTCCGATTCCGCCCGCCGACCCAGAAGCGTGCCGCGCGCACGGCCAGGGCAGCCGGCGGATTGATTCGGATTCCAGCGCGTCGGCCGGGGCGATCGCAGGCGGCCTCCCGGCGGCCGCGAGATCCGGCGTGAAGGCGGGCTGCGGTAGGCTTGCCGCCGTGGCTCGCGATCTCGACCGCACGGCGCTGCTCGTCATCGACGTCCAGAAGGGGCTCGACGATCCGCGGCTGGGGCCGCGGAACAACCCGGACTGCGAGGCCAACGTCGCGGCCCTGATCGCCGCCTGGCGGGCGGCGGGGCGGGCGGTCGTGTTCGTGCGGCACGACTCGGCGCGGCCCGACTCGCCGCTGCGGCCCGGCCAGCCGGGCAACGACTTCAAGCCGGTGGTGAGCGGGACTCCCGACCTGCTCGTGACCAAGCACACCAACTCGGCCTTCCTCGGCACGCCGGATCTGCACGGCTGGCTCGCGCAGCGGGGCATCACCGGCGTGGCGATCGCCGGGATCCAGACCAACTACTGCTGCGAGGCGACGGCGCGGATGGCGGGCGACCTCGGCTACGACACGCTCTTCGTGCTCGACGCGACCCACACCTTCGACCTCCCGGCGCACGGCGGCGGCACGATCGCCGCCGACGAGCTGGCGCGGGTCACCGCTTCCAACCTGCAGGACGAGTCCGCCGACGTGGTGACGACGGCGGACCTGCTCCGGCTCGCGACGAGCGCAAGAAGACCCGGCTGAGCCGGAAAGCTGCCAGGCGAGCAGAACGCTCCTTCTCTTTGTCCTGCCTGGAGTCCCTGGCCACCGTCCGTTGGGCGTTTCGCCCTTATGGAGACCGCCTGCCGGCGTTCGGCGCGGGCTACGCGTAGCCGATGCGAACCGCGGTCTGGTACTGCAGCCGGCCGTCCGAGAAGCCGCCGCGGAACTCGAGCACCTCCATCCACTCGAGGGTCTTGCCGGCGAGGTCCTGGCGGGCCGCTTCGACGGCCGCCGCGATCGCCGCATCGTAGGATTCGTAGGACTGCCCCCAGTAGGTTCCCATCTGGCCACCTGAGCTCGACTCGATATTCATTCTCTCTGCTCCTTCGGGTTTGTCTGCTGTCGGGCGAGACTAGCCGCTTCGGCCCGCCCGTGCGGCAGCGGGTCCGGCGGCGAGGCGCCGATCACGTAGAGCGTCAGGGTCTCGGCGACGAGCGCCGGTTTCTCCAGGCCGCGGATCTCGACCGTGACCTCGCGCGCGACGAGCACCCCGCCGCCGTCCTTCTCCACCGCGCGCAGGATTCTAGACCGCGCCCTGACCTCGCTGCCGGTCTCGACCGGCGCGAGGAAGCGGACCCTGTCGAGGCCGTAGTTGACGGCCATGGCGGCGCCCGCGGGCACCGGCGTCACCGCCGCGAGCAGGCGCGGCAGCAGCGACAGGGTGAGGTAGCCGTGCGCGATCGTCGCGCCGAACGCGGACCTCGCCGCCCGCTCGGGGTCGACGTGGATGAACTGATGGTCGCCCGTGGCGTCGGCGAAGCGATCGATCCGCTCCTGGTCCACCCGCAGCCACTCCGACGGCCCGCAATCGACGCCGGCCATGGCGAGGAGCTCTTCCTTGGACACGACTCTGGGCACGAGGCCTCCCGGGGACGGCGGGGCTGCCGCGGGCGACCGCGGCCCCCTGCCGCCCGAGCACGATACCCCAATCGCGAGACCGGCTCGTCCCCTGCGACCTCCGGCCGCGGGTGCCGGGCGGGCGGGTGAAGGCAGCGATCGAGGCCCGTCGCGAGGCCCGCCGGGGTCGACGGGAGACTAGGAAGCCGATGCGAGCCGCGATCTCGTGGTAGCGTCCG
>JAOTWP010000101.1 GCA_029862975.1 Acidobacteriota bacterium | reverse complement strand
CTGGCCGATCTCGGCCCGGTGCAGCTCCTGCTCGGCGGCGAGACCGTGCGCTCGGCGCTGCCGCCCACCCGCGACTCGGCCGTGCTCGCCGACGCCCTCGCCTGGCTGCGGGTGCGGGAGTCGAGCGCCGACGCGCAGGCCTCCATCCGGCTCGATTTCGCCGCCGCGGCGGCCGACGGCGCGGTCGGCGACACGGAGCTCCAGGCGCTGCTCGACGAGGCCCTGGCGCAGGAGGCGGAGCTCGTCCGGGTGCAGCGCGAGGGGCTGCTGCTGTGGGCCACGGAGAGCCGCGCCGCCGGCCCCCGGCTCCTGCTGCTGGCGGGCTCGGGATACGACGGCGATCCGGCGCCGTTCTACGAGGGCCTGCTCGCGAGCACCGGCCGCGCGGCGACGAAGGTCCGGCCGGCGAGCGTGCGGCCGACGGCCGAGGAGCTCGGCCAGGCGCTCGCCGTGACCGGTTGGACGGTCCTGGCGTACGCGCCCGGCGAGCGCGGCGACGCGCTCGTCGCCGGGCCGCCCGCGGAGAAGGAGCTCGACGTCGTGCCCACGCCCGACGGCCGGGAGGTCGAGCGTGGTGTCATCTCGTTCGATTCCGCCAGGCTGCTGCGGCGGCGCGGCGCCGCCGCGGGCGAGGCGCCGCCCGCGGAGCTCGCCGTGCGGCTCGATCCGCTGGCCGGGCTCGCGACGCTGGCCGCGGCGACCGGCGGCGCCGTCGTCACCGACGGCGTCGTCCTGGACGACCGCCTCGAAGAGCTCGCCTGGCGCACGGTCCTCGCGGTGCAGACGCCGGTCGCCGGGGATCCCGTGCCGCTGGAGGTGAGGGGCGCGGACCGGCGGCGCCCGGTGGGGGCGCCCGCGTGGCTGGGGCGCGGCGCCCCGGCGGCGCTGAGCGCGGCCCGGGCGCGCTATCTGGCGGCGTCCGGCGAGAGCTCGGGCGGCGACCTGCAGGTCGCCGCCCTCGTCGCCGGCGACCCCGCGGTGCTGGCCGTGGAGCTCACCAGCACCGGGGGCGGGCAGCCGCTGCGGCCGCCGCTGCGCCTGACGGTCGCCGAGCTGGAAGGGGAGACCGCGTCCATCCTCGAGCAGCGCGAGCTCGGCCAGGCCGCCATCGAGCGCGGCCGCCTCGACCTCCCCCTCGGCGGCGGCCGGAGCGGAGAGCGGGCCATCGTCGTCGTCGTCGACGAGCTGTCTTCCAACCGCTGGGGCGGCACGTTCGCCGGCTACTCCGCGGCCCGGGAGGGCGTCTTCGACGCCGTCGACGGCTCGATTCTCCTCGACCTGCCCGCGGACGCCGCCGTGCGCCTCCTCGCGCCCCAGGATCCGCTCCTCGTGGGCCGGACTCGGTTCGCCGCGGTGATCTCGGACCCGGCCGTCGACCGGGTGGACTTCCTGCTCGACGGCGAGCAGGAGGCGGTGCGGCGGGCGCCGCCCTTCGAGGCCGAGCTCGACCTCGGCGAGCTGCCGCGCACCCGCCGGGTCGAGGTGGTCGCCCGCGACGGCGCGGGCGAGGAGATCGGCCGCGACGTCCTGCTCGTCAACTCGGGCAACAGCGAGCTCTCGGTCCAGCTCGAGGCGCCCGGGCTCGAGATCGGCGCCGGCGGGAGCGTCCGCGCCACGGGGGCGCTCGTCGTCGAGGCCAAAGTGGCGGCGCCGCGCGGCATCCGCGTGGCCCGGGTCGATTTCTTCTGGCTCGACGAGCGGGTCGGCACGCTCTACGCGCCCCCCTACCGCCAGCGGGTGGTCCTGCCGCCCGGCGAACCGCGCGGCTTCGTGCGCGCCGTCGTCGCGCTGGCCGACGGCGCCGTCGTCGAGGAGGTCCTGTTCGTCAACAGCGCGGGCTCGAGCGAGCGGCTGCAGGTGACCCTCGTCGAGGTGCTGGCGGTCGTCACCGACCGCGACGGCAACCCGGTCTCCGACCTCGGGCGCGAAGCGTTCACCGTTCGCGAGGAGGGGCGGGAGCGGGAGCTGGCGGCCTTCAACAGCGGCGCCGAGATGCCGCTGACCGTCGGCGTCGCGGTGGACGCGTCGGCCTCGATGTTCGTCAAGCTGCCGCGGGTGCAGGTCGCCGCCATGGACTTCCTGCGCGACCTCCTGGGGGAGCGCGACCGCGGCTTCGTCATCGGCTTCGGCAGCGAGCCGGAGCTGATGACCGCCACCACCGGCGACCTCTCGCGTCTCGTCGCCGGCGTCGAGGCGATGCGCCCCGACGGCTTCACGTCGATCTGGAAGGGGGTCGTGTACTCCCTCGTCCAGCTCCAGGGAACGCCGGGCAAGAAGGCGCTCATCGTCTATTCCGACGGCGCCGACGAGGACCCGGACTTCTCCTACCGCGTCGCCCGCCGCTTCGCCCGCGTCGTCGGCGTGCCGATCTACGTCATCCTGTCGAACAACGAGATCGTCCGCACCCAGGGCCAGGGCTTGAACATCCGCGGCTTCCTCGGCCGCCTCGAGGAGCTCGTCGACGACGTGGGCGGCAGGGTCTACTTCACCCGCGTCGGCGAGGACCTCGAGACCGTCTACGCCGAGATCGCGGACGAGCTGCGCAGCCAGTACCTTCTCGGCTACTACGGCGAGCAGGACGAGGAGGCCGGCTGGCGCGAGATCGACGTCGAGGTCTCCGTCCCCGGCCTCAAGGTGCGCTCGGCCCGTGGCCGGTACCCCTGAGGAAGCCCGTCCCTGAGGACGCCCACCCCTGAGGACGCCGGCGGCCCTCGGCCAGGCGCCCTCAGACCGGCTCGGCCAGCAGCTGCTCGAGGAGGCTCTCGAGCTCGGCCACGAGGGCGGCGTGGTGCTCGCCCGTGCCCGGGCCCGCGAAGCCGGAGTGGATGCGTCGGACCCGGCCGTCGCGGCCGATGAAGACGGTGGTCGGGAAGGCGACGACGGCCGTCAGGTCGGGAAGGGTCGCCCCGGCCGCCTCCTTGTCGCTGACGCCGGCGAGAAGCAGCGGATAGTCGATCCCGTGGCGATTTGCGTACTTGCCGACGTAGATCCGGTCGCGCTCCGGGTCGCCGCTGAACTCGTAGGCCAGGCCGACGAGCTCGAGGCCGCGCGCCCCGTAGCGCCGGTGCCAGCCGGCCAGCAGCGGCGCCTCGTCGTTGCAGTTCGGGCACCAGGAGCCGAAGACGTTGGCGACGACGACCTTGCCCGCGAACCGCGGATCCTCGCTGGTCACGAGACGGCCCTCGAGGTCGGGGAAGGCGAAGCGGAAGCGGCCGTCGTCGTTGGTGAGCCCGGCCAGCTCCCAGGCGTCCGGCAGGAGCGGCGCGGCGCCGTCGGCCCGGGTCGCCGTCCACGTGGCGTGGTAGCGGTCGCGGGACCAGAAATCGCCGCTCAGGGACCCGTCTTCACGAGCCCGCGCGTGGAAGAGGAACGCGTGCCCGCCGTCGAACGTCGAGAGGCGCAGGAGGCCGCCCTCGTAGGAGCCCTCGAGGAACCGGTAGTCGCCCAGCGGCGTGAGGAAGGTGCCGACGACCCGCGACCCCTCCTGGCGGAACTCGCCGGTGGCGGGCTCGCTGCCGTCCTCGTCGGTGAACACGGCCTGCCAGACGCCGCTGACGTCGGCCGGCGCCGCGGCCGGGACCTCTCCCGCCACGGCGAGCTGTCCCGCCACTGCAAGAAAACGCCGGTCGTCCCCCTTCGTGGCCACGAAGTCGAGACCCGAGACGCCGCCGGGGACGGTCTTCTCCCAGCGCCCCGCCAGCCGCGTCTCGCCCTCGAGCCGCGCCTCGATGCGCGAGTCGTACCAGTCGAAGGCCAGGAGGACGTCGTCGCCGGTGATCGAGACGGCGCTGAAGGGCGCCCGCTCCCCGCCGCTGATCGCCACGGCCGACAGCTCGCCGCCGGAGTCGGCGATCTCGAGCGTGAACGGCAGCTCGCCGCCCGGCGAGGCGAGCACCGCGCGCCAGGTCCCCACGAGGAGCCGCCCGGCCCCCGCCGCGGCCGCGGTCCCGGTCCCGGGAGCCGCGCCGGCGCCGTCGTGGCCGGCCGGCGCGCAGGCGGCGAGCGCCAGGAGCGGGACCAGGAGCGGCGCCGGGAGACTGCCGAGGAAGGACTTCGGGTGGACGCGGCGAGCGTTCATCGGCGCATTGTACCGGGCTCTCGGTGTCGGGTTAGGATGCGGGGGCCGCGCTCCGCGGCGAGGGACGCCATGTCGATTCTCACGAGACTCCTGGGGCTGGCACGGGAGGAATCCGCCGCGACGGCCGCCGCCGACACCGAGTCCGTGCGCAAGATCGCGAGCCGCCTCGAAGCCCTCGAGCCCGGCCGGGCGCGCTTCATCGCCGCCTTCGCCTACGTGCTGGGGCGGGTCGCCCACGCCGACCTCGACATCTCCCCCGCGGAGTCCCGCGCCATGGAGGCGCTCGTCCGGGAGCGCGGGGGGCTGCCCGAGGACCAGGCGCTCCTGGTGGTCGAGATCGCCAAGAGCCAGAACCGGCTGTTCGGCGGCACGGAGAACTTCCTCGTCACCCGAGAGTTCGCGCAGATCGCCGACCGCGAGGAGCGGCTCGCTCTGCTCGACTGCCTCTTTGCCGTGTCCGCGGCCGACGGGGCGGTCTCGGTCGTCGAGGAAGAGCAGGTGCGGGCCATCGCCCGCGAGCTCGGGCTGACCCACCAGGAGTACGTCGCGGCGCGGGCGCGCTACTCCGAGCAGCGCGAAGTGATGAAGGGCTTCCGCAGCCACTCGGGAGCGCGGCGCGAGGATGCTTGACTCGCGGCGCGGCGAGGGGTCGCGAGCGGGGCGGCGCGGCCTGCGGTTGCTGATCGCCGCCGCGATCCTGGTCGCCGCCGTGCTGGCGCTGCGGACGGGGGGGCGGCCGACCGTCGAGCTCGAATCCGACCTGCCGGGAATCGGGCCGCGCACGATCGTCACGGCGCGCGGCCGCGAGCCGGGCCGCGGGCTGACGGGGCTGGTCGTCGAGCTCGTACAGGGCGAGCGCGTGGTCGAGCTCGCGGCGCGCACTTACGAGCCCCTGCCGGCGTGGAGGTTCTGGGGCGCGCGCACGGCCGAGGCGACTCTCGAGGTCCCTGTCGGGAGCGAGGTCACCCCGGGCCTCGTCGAGGGCGACGCGACGGTGCGGGTGACGGCCCGCGGCGCCCGCGCCTGGCTGCGCGGCGCCGGCGAGGCGACGGCGCAGCTCGCCCTTCCGGTCCGCCTCACGCCGCCCCGGATCGCCGTCGTCTCGAGCCAGCATTATCCGACGCAGGGGGGAAGCGAAGCGGTCGTCTACCGGCTGGACTCCGAAGTCGCTCGCCACGGCGTGGAGGCGGGGGAGGCCTTCTTCCCCGGCTACGAGCTGCCCGGCGGCGGCAACCGGTTCGCCCTCTTCGCCGTCCCCTACGACCTGGCGCCGGGGACGCCGATCCGGCTGGTCGCCGTCGACGACGTCGGCAACCGGAGCGAACGGGAGTTCGTCGACCGGCTGCGACCGCGCGAGATCCGCAGCGACCGGGTCGAGCTGAGCGACGAGTTCATGGCCCGGGTGGCGCCGGCGATCGAGGCGCAGACGCCCGGTCTCTCCGGGTCCGGATCCCTCGTCGATCGCTATCTGGCGATCAACTCCGGGCTGCGCGCCGCCAACCGCCGCACCGTCGCGGAGCTCGCGGCCGGCACGGCGCGGGAGCTCCTCTGGCAAGGCCCCTTCCTGGCGATGCCCAACGGCCAGGTGATGGCCCGCTTCGCCGACCACCGGACGTATCTCTACGGCGGCGCGGAGATCGACCGGCAGGACCATCTCGGCTACGACCTCGCTTCCGTGCAGCACGCGCCCGTGCCGGCGGCGAACGCCGGCGTGGTGGTCATGGCGGAGTTCCTGGGGATCTACGGCAACGTCGTGATCGTCGATCACGGCTACGGGCTGATGAGCCTCTACGGGCACCTGTCCGCGCTGGACGTGACGCCCGGCGACCGCGTCGAGCGCGGCCAGACCCTCGGCCGCACGGGCATGACCGGCCTGGCCGGGGGCGACCATCTGCATTTCGGGATCTTCCTCCAGGGGGTGCCCGTCGATCCCGTCGAGTGGCTCGACGCGGATTGGATCCGGAACCGCGTGTCCCGCAAGCTCGACGCCGGCGGGAGCCCGGCTTGAGGACGCTTCCCTTCCTGTGGCGCTACGGCCGCCGCTACACGGGGTGGATCCTCCTCGCGCTCGTCTCGGTGGCGACCTACGCGCTGGCGACGGGCGGCGTGGTCGCCCTCGTGGAGCCCCTCTTCGGCGAGGTGCTGATGACCGACGAGCGCCCCGGAGCCGCCGCCCTCGTCGACGTCGAGCCGCCGCCTCCGGCCGCCCCGGCGAGCGCCGCCCGGCAACCGGCGACCTGGCTCGACGAGCTGAAGGAGAAGCTGAATCTGCGCGCCGCGCTCCAGGGCGGCTACGCCAGTCTCAAGCGGCGGCTGGGAATCAACGCCGACAACGTCGTGTATCTCGTGCCTCTCCTCATGGTCGTCGTGCTGCTCGTGCGCAGCCTGGCGAGCTTCCTCTCGGGCTACTCGTTCCAGCACATCGGCCTGGGCATGACCACGGACATGCGCAACGACCTGTTCCGCCGCATCGTCGACCAGTCGAGCCACTTCCACGAGGCCCACACCTCCGGCGAGCTGGTGAGCCGGGTCGTCACCGACGTGACCGTGATGCAGAACGCCTCCACGAGCCGGCTGCTCGATCTGTTCCAGCAGACGCCGACGCTTCTCGTGCTCCTCGTCGTGCTGCTCAACATCAACTTCGAGCTGGCGCTCGTCTGCCTGGTCGTCGCCCCGGTGTTCGTCTACCCGATCGCCCGCTTCGGCAAGGGGATGTGGAGGACGAGCCACCGCAGCCAGGAGCGCATGGCGGACCTGACCCAGCTGCTTTCCGAGGCGACGCGGGGGCATCGCGTCGTCAAGGCCTTCGGCATGGAGGACTTCGAGCACACCCGGTTCGCCGCCGCCACCGGCCGCCACCTCCGGGTCAAGCTGCGGGCGCAGATCCTGACCCACGTCTCGGGGCCGGTGGTCGAAGCGCTGGCCGCGATCGGGGCGGCGGTCTTTCTCGTCTACGCCGGCAAGGCGGTGCGCTCGGGGCAGCTGACGGCGTCCGTGCTCGTGCAGTTCATGACGGCGCTGATGATGCTCTACGAGCCGGTCCGCAAGCTCAACAAGGTCAACCTGATCCTGCAGGAGGCGCGGGCGGCGGCGCAGCGCGTCGCCGGCATCCTGGCGGTGCCCAACCGGGTGCGCGACCGCGCGGGGGCGACCGAGGCCGGCGGATTTCGCGAGTCCATCCGCTTCGAGGGCGTCACCTTCGGCTACGGCGCGGAGGCCGTCTTGAGGGAGGTGGAGCTCGAGATCCGGCGCGGCGAGGTCGTCGCGGTCGTCGGCCCGTCCGGCGCGGGCAAGTCGACGCTCATCAACCTGCTGCCCCGCTTCTACGACCCGGACGCGGGCCGGATCACGATCGACGGCGTCGACATCCGGGATCTGACCCTCGAGAGTCTGCGCGGCCTCATCGGGATCGTGACCCAGGAGACCGTGCTCTTCGACGAGACCGTCCGCAACAACATCGCCTACGGGCGCTCCGACCTGCCGCTCGCGGCGGTCCGCGAGGCCGCCGCGGCGGCCTACGCCGACGAGTTCATCCTCGACCTGCCGGCGGGCTACGACACCCGCATCGGCGAGTCCGGGATGAGGCTCTCGGGCGGCCAGCGCCAGCGCCTGGCGATCGCCCGGGCGCTTCTCAAGAACGCCCCGATTCTCATCCTCGACGAGGCGACCTCGCACCTCGACAGCGAGTCCGAAGCCCTCGTGCAGAAGGCCCTCTACAACCTGATGCGCGCCCGCACCTCCCTCGTCATCGCCCACCGCCTCTCGACCGTCAAGTCCGCCGACCGCATCATCGTGATGGAAGCCGGCCGCATCACCCAGATCGGCACCCACGCCGAGCTCCTCGCCGAAGGCGGCACCTACAAACGCCTCCACGACCTCCAGTTCCGGGCCTGAAGCCGGCGGTGCCGCGGGGAGGGTGTCCGACCGGCGTGTAACAAACCGCCCGCTCGAACGACTATGCCGTCCGAGAGGGGGTTTCCGCACCGGCGCCTCTTTGGGTCGGACGGCTTGTTCAGGGCGGAAGGGTTGCAGCACCTCTCGGCCGGGCGGATCGGTCGGTGCTTTGCGCCAGGCTCTCCGGCGGGGTTCTTCGGGCCAAAAAGGGCCACGCTGGTGTCGGCGACTTCCTTCCGCTCGGCCTTTCCTTTGCCCGCGTGGCGGGCCGGTTCGGCGTCAGCCGCCGGGCGCGCGGTCGTAGACGACGAAGGCGTGGGGCAGGGGATTGCGCTCGTCGACGGTGCCGGCGACGCGCTCCGTCTCGGCCCACCGGCTCTTCTCGAAGGGGGGGAAGCGGACTTCGCCCTCGACGTCGGCGTGGACCTCGGTCCAGTAGATGCGGTCGGCCCGCGGCAGGGCGCGGGCGTAGACCGCGGCGCCGCCGGCGACGAACGCCTCGTCGTCTCCCGCCGCGGCGGCGATCTCGAGGGCTTCCTCGAGCGAGGCGGCGTGGCGGACTCCCGGCGGCAGCGCCGGCGCCGCGCGGGAGAGGACGATCGTCCGGCGGCCGGGCAGGGGGCGGCCGATCGACTCCCAGGTGCGCCGGCCCACGATCAGGTGGTGGCCCATCGTCAGGCGCTTGAAGCGTACGAGGTCCGCCGGCAGCCGCCACGGCAGCGCGTTGCCGCGGCCGATGACGCCGTTGGCCGCGACGGCGACGATCAGGGACAACCTCACGGGCCGGTCGGCCTCATACGGCGATCGGCGCCTTGATGTGCGGGTGCGGATCGTAGCCCGAGAGCTCGACGTGCTCGTAGCGGAAGTCGAAGATCGACGACACCTCGGCCAGACGCAGGGTCGGCAGCGGCCGCGGCTCGCGGGTCAGCTGCAGCCGCGCCTGGTCGAGGTGGTTGCTGTAGAGGTGGGCGTCGCCGAGGGTGAGGACGAAGTCTCCCGCCGCGAGGCCGCAGACCTGGGCCACCATCCGGGTCAGGAGCGCGTAGGAGGCGATGTTGAACGGCACCCCCAGGAAGACGTCGGCGCTGCGCTGGTAGAGCTGGCACGAGAGCTTGCCGCCGGCGACCCAGAACTGGAAGAGCAGGTGGCAGGGGGGCAGAGCCATCCGGTCGAGCTCCGCCACGTTCCAGGCGCTGACGATGTGGCGCCGCGAGTCGGGCCGGGTCCGGATCTGCTCGATCACCTGGGCGATCTGGTCGTAGCGCCGGCCGTCGGGGCCGGGCCACGACCGCCATTGGCGGCCGTACACCGGCCCCAGCTCGCCGTTCTCGTCGGCCCACGCGTCCCAGATGCGGACCCCGTGCTCGGCGAGATACGCGACGTTGGTGTCGCCGGCCAGGAACCAGAGCAGCTCGTGGACGATCGACTTGACGTGCAGCTTCTTGGTGGTGACGAGCGGGAAGCCCGCCGCCAGGTCGAAGCGCATCTGGTGGCCGAACACGGCGAGCGTGCCCGTGCCCGTGCGGTCTTCCTTCACCACCCCCTCGTCGAGGATGCGCTGCATGAGATCGAGGTACTGGCGCATCGCTGACCCGGATCGTCTCACGCCGCCACGCGGCCCGCAAAGAGCCGTGCCGGGAGCCGGCCGGCGAATCCGAACCAGTTTGCTCCCCTTTCGAGCCAGTCAGTACACTTCGCCGGTAGCCACGGATCCGCAGGCCGCGCGCGGCGCGGCGCGGCAGGGGAAACGGCAGCCCAACGCGAGCGAAACGGGAGGAAGACGATGGCTTATGTGATTGGCGAACGGTGCTTGGGAGAGCGCTACGCCGACTGTGTGGAGGTCTGTCCGGTGGACTGCATCTATCCGGGCGAGTACCAGGGCCAGGAGTTCATGGTCATCGACCCCGACCTGTGCATCGACTGCTCGCTGTGCAAGCCGGCCTGCCCGATCGACGCGATCTTCGAGACCGAGGACGAGGATCCCGAATGGGCGGCGATCAACGCGCAGCTGTCGCCCGAGTGGGCCGACAACGATCCCGTCCCGGTGCGGCCCCGCGACGACCCGCCTCGGCGGCCCGAGAACAAGATCATCAATCCGTAGACGGGTCCCCGAGAGCAGCGAATCCGGCCGCCGGCGCCTGCGCGCCGGCGGTCTTTTTGTTAGTGTCCGGGCTCGCTTCCCTGAGGAGACCGATGGTGGACGAACCAGCAGCGCCCGACAAGCTCGAGATCTACTCGGTGGCGAGCGGCGAGCTCGAAGTGGTCGAGGAGGACGTCCGGACCGACGCGGAATGGCGCCAGGCGCTGTCCGACGAGGAGTACCGGATTCTGCGCGGCAAAGGCACCGAGCGGGCCTTCACGGGCCCTTACTCGAACAGCAAGGAGCGCGGCGTCTACCGCTGTGCCGGCTGCGGGACCGACCTCTTCTCGTCGGAGACGAAGTTCGACTCGGGAACGGGCTGGCCGAGCTTCTGGGCGCCGGTGTCGGACGCCAACGTCGAGACCGAGGAAGACCGCAGCCTCTTCATGCGGCGCACCGAGGTCCACTGCAGACGCTGCGGTGGGCACCTCGGACACGTGTTTCCCGACGGCCCCCGGCCGACCGGACAGCGCTACTGCATCAACGGCGCGGCGCTACGCCTCGAGCCCTCGGGCGACCCGGCGCGGCGGTAGGCGCGGACTCGCCCGACTCTCGTGGAGGACCCGATGACCCGACGAATCCTGATGGCGCTGTGCACGACCTCGATGCTCGGCCTTCCCTCGAGCGCGGGCGTGGTGTACGAGATCGAAGTCAAGGACCATGGGCAGTCGCCGGCCAAGACGTCGGAGACGGAGATGGCGGCCGAGGGCCGCAACCTCAAGATGGGGATCGCGCCCGGCCAGGGCGACGGCCGGGGAGAGATGATCTTCCGCGGCGATCGGCGCGAGATGGTGGTCGTCGACCACGACGAGCAGAGCTATGTGGTGATCGACGAAGCCGCGATCCAGCAGCTCGCCGGGCAGGTCAGCCAGGTCGCGGACCAGATGGCGGAGGCGCTCAAGAACGTGCCCGAGGACCAGCGCGCGCTGGTCGAGAAGATGATGAAGCAGCGCATGCCGGCTCGGCAGGCGCCCGAGGCCCCCGCGGCGGACGTCCGCCGGACCGGAGAGCGCGCCGACAAGAACGGCTACCCGTGCGTCAAGTACGAAGTGCTCGTGGAAGGGCGCAGGATCCGCGAGCTGTGGGTCACCGACTGGGGCAACGTCGAGGGCGGGGACGAGGCCCGCGATGCGTTCCGCGAGATGGCCGAGTTCTTCTCCGAGATGCTCGATGCGTTCTCGGACGCTGCCGGCGGTCTCGGCGGATTCGGAGCGCAAGACGGAGGCATCTTCGCCGACATGAAAGAGATCGACGGCTTTCCCGTGGTGACCTCCGGCTTCGGCGGAGACGGTTCGTTGGAGGACGAGTCCGCGTTGCGCTCGGCTCGCAGGCAGGCGATCGATCCGGCGGAGTTCGAGCCGCCCGCGGGCTACAAGCGGCGCTCGATGCTCGGCCAGTAGCCGACGGAGCCCATCGGAGACGGCGCCCATCGGGGACGGGGCCCATCGGGGGCGGGGCCCATCAGAGAAGAAGGCCGCCCGGCCGGGCGGCCTTCCGTGCAGCCGCGGATCCGAGTAGCCGGCCTAGCCGGCGCTCGCGACGGGCACCCGGATCTCGGTGGTGATCCACCGCCAGACCATGTGGACGCTCCCGTCCTCCTGGTCCTCGAACGAGATCGTGAACTGGTCGACCTCCTCCGCGAGCGAGCCCGGCGCGACCTCGAGCTCGAGGACGTTGTTCTCCGCGGAGTAGGCGTCCTCGAACTCCCCGGTCTCGGGGTTCCGCGCGGCCGTGCCGTTGAGGCCGAGGCGGGAGTTGAGGTGGATCTTCCAGCTGTCGGCGCCGGGGGTCGAGAACACCGAGTAGGTGCCGGCGGGCAGGCGCTGGCCGCCGAGCAGCACGTCGCGAGTCGCGGTGAGCTGGGTGGCCTCGTTGGCGCCGGTCCTCCACACCTTGCCGAACGGCACGAGCGCGCCGCTCTCCGCGGTGCCGAAGATGTTGTCGCGCCCCCGCTTGTAGGGGCGGCTGTAGGTGATGCTCACGTAGGCGTCGTCGACGTGGGTGCGGGCCAGGCCCATCGGGCTGGGCCGGCGGGAAGGGTGCAGGTCCTGGGCCACGGCCAGGCCGGCGGCGGCCGCCGCCAGGATCAGGCTCAGGGCCAGGATTCGGGTGGGAGAAGAAGAGCTCATCTGCTGGGTACCTCCTTTCGTTGGACGAACGCGGATCCTATCGGATCTCCGCCCGCTATGATGGGGTCCGACGAGGGAGAAGCGATGAGTCGCAGGACGGCCGTGGTGACGGGGGCGAGCGCCGGAATCGGCGAGGCGACGGCGAGGGCGCTCGCGGCGGCCGGCTACGAGGTCGTCGTCGGCGCGCGCCGCACGGAGCGCCTGCAGGCCATCGCCGAGGAGATCGGCGCGCGGGCGCTCGAGCTCGACGTCAGGGACGAGGCCAGCGTCGAGCGCTTCGCGACGGCGGCCGGCGCCGCCGAAGTGCTCGTCAACAACGCCGGCCTGAGCCGCGGGCTCGACCCCGTGGCGCGGACGCTGAGCGAGCACTGGATCGAGATGTACGAGACCAACGTCCTCGGGGCGATGCGGGTGGCGCGCGCCTTCATCCCCCGGCTCGTCGAATCCGGGAACGGCCATCTCGTCAACGTCGGCTCCACCGCCGGCTTCGAGGTCTATCCGGGGGGCGCCGGCTACACCGCCTCGAAGCACGGGCTGCGGGCCTTGACGAGGACGCTGCGGCTCGAGCTGCTGGGCGAGCCGGTGCGGGTCACCGAGGTGAGCCCGGGACTCGTCGAGACGGAGTTCTCGCAGGTGCGTTTCGACGGCGATGCCGAGCGCGCCCGGGCCGTCTACGCCGG
The DNA here is from genome assembly GCA_029862975.1 of Acidobacteriota bacterium. Taxonomy (GTDB): domain Bacteria; phylum Acidobacteriota; class Thermoanaerobaculia; order Multivoradales; family JAHEKO01; genus CALZKB01. The sequence continues at coordinate 1,670 of JAOTWP010000101.1, read as the reverse complement.
GATGCGGCCGCTGACGGCGGCCGACGTCGCGGAGTGCGTCGTGTGGGTGCTGGCGCGGCCGGCGCACGTCAACATCGACGAGATCGTCGTGCGCCCGCGCGATCAGGCCACGTCCACCGCCGTGTACCGGCGTCCCTGAGACGGGTTTCGTTCTGGCGTGACGGAGTGTCCAATACAGTGGCGATGGCGAAGCGGGGGCACGGGAGACGACGGGGCCGGGCGGCAGCCCCGGCGCTCGCGGCCGTGGCGCTCTGGTGCCTGGCGGCCTGCGCCCGGATCCCGGGCGCCGAGGCCGGGGATCGGCCCGCGCCACCGCCCGCCGCCGGCCAGGAGGGGGCGATGACCCGGGAGGGCGATTGGGCGGCGATCGAGAAGCTGATCGCGGAGCAGAAGTACCAGGCCGCGGCCGACGCCCTGGCCGTCGAGCGGGAGCGCGCGCGGCAGGCCGGCGACGGCCGCGCCTGGGTCCGCGCGCTGGTGCAGGAGGTGCAGCTGCGGGCGGCGCTCGGCGGCGTCGAAACGGCCCTGCGCCTGCTCACCGAGGCGGAGCGGCCGGCGGGGCCGCTCGACGAGACCGTGCTGCGGCTGCTCCACGCCCGCAGCCTCGCCCGCTACCTCGAGGTCTACGGCTGGGAGATCGCGCAGCGCGAGCGCGTGGCCGGCGCCACGGAGGCGGACCTCGAGCTCCTGACCCGGGCGCAGATCGTCGCGGCGATCGACGCCGAGTACCGGCAGCTGTGGGACGGCCGCGCGGCTTGGGGCGCCGAGCCGATCGGCGATCTGGCGCAGTTCCTCGAGCAGAACGACTATCCGGCCCGGATCCGCGGCACGCTGCGCGACGTCGTGACCTACCTGTGGGCCGACGAGCTCGCCAACTCGGCCACCTGGGAGCCGGCCGCCGAAGCCTCCGTCTACCGCCTCGATCTCGAGGCCCTGGCGGGCGACGCGCCCGGCGGCCTCGACGCGGCCGCCCACCCGCTCGAGCGCCTGGCGGCGGTGCTGGCCGACCTCGAGGATTGGCATCGCGGCGCGGGCCGGGTGGAGGCGGCGCTCGAGGCGCGGCTGGTGCGGCTGGGCCATCTCGAGAGCCACTTCGGCCGCCCGGACGATCGCGCCCTCCTGCGGCGCCGGCTCGCGGCCGAGCTCGAGCGCCTCGGCCGGCGCTTCGAATGGTGGTCGGTGGGCCAGGCCCAGCTGGCGCGCGCGGTGGCGGCGGCGGGCGAGCCCGGCAGCCTGGCCGCGGCGCGCGACCTGGCGGCGGCCGGCCGGGCCGCCCATCCGGAGAGCGTCGGCGGCCGGCGCTGCGCCAGCCTGGTCGCCGGCTTCGAGGCTCCCGGGCTGAGCCTGGAGTCGATGCTGTCGGACGGCGCCGGGCGGCGCTCCATCCTCGTCCAGCACAAGAACCTGGACGCCGTGTTCCTGCGCGCCTACCGGCGCGATCTCGCGGAGACCCTGACGGCCGGCCGCGACTACAACCTGCTCCCCGGCCGCCAGCAGGTCGAGACCCTCCTGGCGCGATCCGAGCCCGCTCGCGAGTGGCGGGTCGAGCTGCCGCCGACGCCCGATCTCGCCCTCCACCGCACCTGGGTGACTCCCCCCTTCGACGAGCCGGGGCTGTGGGTGATCGTCGCGTCGGCGCGCGAGGACTTCCGGGGGGAGGGGAACCGCAT
>JAOTWP010000248.1 GCA_029862975.1 Acidobacteriota bacterium | reverse complement strand
GCCAGGCTCAGGCCGTCGTCGAGCTCCGTGGCGCGGCTCGCCAGCGCCAGCGCCTGGCGGGCATCGCCGCGCCGCAGCGCCACGAGCGCCAGGTTCGCGTGGGTCTCCGGGTCGTCCGGGTCCCGCGCCAACGCCCGCCGCAGCTCGCGCTCGGCCGCCGCCTGGTCCCCCGCCTCGGAGAGAGCGCTCCCCAGGGCGTTCAGGGAGCGGGGGTCGCCCTCGGCGGCCAGCGGCTCGAGGACGGCCACCGCCTCCGCGAAGCGGCCCGTCTCGGAGAGCGACAGCCCGAGCTGGCGCAGCAGCGCCGGCGACGCCGCCTCGAGATCGCGGGCGCGCTCCATCACCGCGACGGCCTCCGCGACGCGCTCGCCGGCGAGGAGGATCTCGGCGAGGTAGTAGTAGGCGGGGCCCATGTCCCCGCGCTCGGCGAGGACCTCGCGGACCAGCCGCTCGGCCTCCGCGAGGAGCCCGCGATGGAGCCGGTCGATCGCCTCGTGCATCTTGCGGTCGAGGTGGACGAGGTTCTTCGGATCGTCCGCGACGCCCCAGGAATCGCGCGCCGGGGCGCTGCCGCCGAGATACCCGAGGTCGCGCAGGGCGCCCTCGTCGGCCGTCGTGGCGACGCGGCGCGGCGGCCAGGCGGACTCCTCGGGGAGCGCGGCCGCCAGACGGCGCGCCACGTCGCGCCGCTCGCCCACGAGGTTGACCCGCTCGGCCGGATCCGCCACGACGTCGTAGAGCTCCGGCAGCGGCAGCTGGATCAGCTTGTGCTCGCCGTCGACGACGCCGCGCAGCGGCGCCCAGCCGCGATCGAGGGTCGCCGTCAGCGCTTCGAAGTAGAGCGGCCCCGGCGCCCCGCCGGCAAGGAGATCGCGTCCCGGCAGGCCGGCCGGTGGCTCGACTCCGGCCGCCGCCGCCAGCGTCGGCAGGAGGTCGACGTGCCCGGCGACGTCGCGCCTGCGGGCCGGCGCGAGGCCCGGCGCCCACAGCACCAGGGGGACGCGCAGCACCGCCTCGTAGGCGAAGAGCCCGTGCGTCAGCTCGCCGTGATCGCCCAGCGCCTCCCCGTGGTCGGCGGTGAAGACGACCAGCACCGACTCGTCGCCTCCGAGAACGGGATCGAGCAGCGGCGCCAGATAGCCGTCCACCGCCGTCACCTCGCCGAGATAGGGATCGCTCGCCGGCCGCGGCGGCTCGTAGGGGGCGTGCGGATCGTAGAGGTGCACCCAGAGGAAGCGCCGGCCGCCGGCGTGCTCCCGCCACCAGGCCGTGGCGAGCGCCACCACCTCGTCGCCGCGGCGCTCGGCGACGGCGTCGAGCCGCTCCGTACCCTTGGGAAAACGATCGTCGTACAGCGCGAAGCCGCGGTCGAGCCCGAAGCTCTCGTCGAGCGGGTACGCGGCCACGAAGGCCGCGGTGGCGAAGCCGCGCTCCGCGAGCCACGAGGCCGCCGTCGGCGGCGCCTCCGGCACGACGAACCCGCTGTTGTCCCGCACGCCGTGCTGATAGGGCAGCAGTCCGGTGAGGATGTTGACGTGGGACGGCAGCGTGACCACGTTGTGGGCGTAGGCGCGCTCGAACACGACGCCGCCCGCCGCCAGGCGGTCGAGGGTGGGCGTCGCGGCGCGCGGGTTGCCGGCGAAGCCCAGGGCGTCGTGGCGCAGGGTATCGACGGTCACGAGGAGGATGCTGTCGACCGCCAGCTCGACCGCCGCCTCGACCGCCGGCGGCGGCTCTGCCAGCGGCGCCGAGGCGGCTTCGCGGGCCGCGGGTCCCTCGGCGCCACACGCGCCCAGGCACAGCTCGAGGCCGAGGACGGTGAGCCACGAGGTTCTGCGCACGAGCTTCTGCATCACGGGTCGGAGCCCGGGCGCGCGCCCTCCTCGCTCTCGGCGGCGGGGGTCGCGGCCCGAAGCCTCAGAGTCTAGCCTGCCCCTCGGCGCCGGGCTCGCGACGCCGGCCCGGGGCGGGCGCCGCTCGTCCGCTCAGCCCGCGACCAGGACGCCGATCGAGCTCGAGACGACCTCGCCGCTGGCCTGGTCGCGAACGCTCACGACGAGGCTGTAGCTGCCCGGCGCCACGGCGGCCGTCGACAGGCTGGCCACGAGCCGGTCGAGACCGGCGCGCTCCGTCGCGCCCCGCCCCTCGAGCTCGATTCCCACCGCGTTCGCCACCAGCTCGCCGGCCTCCGAGTACAGCTCCGCGCGCGCCCCCAGGCTGCCGCCGCCCAGGTTGTAGCCGATCAGGCAGACCTGGCTCCGGCTGTTGGCCGCCAGGACCGGGCGCGCCGCCGGGATGAACGGCTGCCCCGCCATCAGGAACGGGTAGGGATAGGGATCCTTCTCGGCCCCCTGCTCGCGGGCCAGCAGCCACTTGCCGCCGGGCTCCGGAAAGAGGGGCGGCAGCAGCGCGCCCTCCGCGGCGTCGGCCGGAACGTGCACCGGCACCACCGTCACCCCCGAGGACCCGGTGGCCGCGTTGCGGACGACGACCCGGATCGAGTAGTCGCCGGGGGGCAGCTCCATGTTGCCCCAGAACTTGAAGCCGCTCTGGCGCAGCGCACCCTCGACCTTGGACAGGTCGAGGGCCATGGTCTGGGTGATGAAGTCCTTGACGGCGCCGTTCGAATCGATGGCGTAGACGAAGATCTCGGCCGGCAGCGCGTTGCCGGAGTGCCCGGCCAGGAAGCTCGGACCGTCGATCTCGACGAGCACCGGCACGTAGGCCGAGCGCGGCGCGAACTCGAAGGCGGCGGCCAGCACCGAGGCGTCCACCTCGCCGCCCTTCTGTCCGCTCAGGATCTGCTCCGCCGTGCTCAACCGGCGCTGGCCGGGGCTGAGCGCGGCGAAGGGCCGGGGCGCGAAGTAGCCCGGCCGGTGCACCAGCCGCACCCCGCGGTCGTCGGACTTGAGCCGGACCTTGAGGCGATGGTACTTGCCGTCGTCCTGGACCTTCTCGGGCTGGATGGCGAGCAGGTAGGTCACGCTGGTGCGCTCGAGCATCTCGCCCATCGCGTCGCCGAGATCGTTGTTGTTGCGGTAGAGCTCGCCGCCGGTCTCGTTGGCGAGGTAGAAGAGCGCGTCGTCCGACGACCCGCGGGGCCGCACGTCGCCGCCGGCGGCCATCGAGCCGATGTCGACGGCCTGGATGGTCGATCCGGAGTCCACGAACGCCTGCAGCATCTGGGTGACCTGATTCTGCGTGGAGGTGCTGCCGAAGCGGGCGTCGGAGTCGACGGAAGAGACCTCGCCCCGCATCGCCGCCTCGTTCTGAGCCATGATCGCCCGCTGCTCGTCGAACGTCGAGCCGCGGATCCCCAGCATCGTGGAGCTCTCGAAGCC
>JAOTWP010000247.1 GCA_029862975.1 Acidobacteriota bacterium | reverse complement strand
CGCGGGCTCGGCGCAGGGTCACTTCGTCGTCGTCTGGAGCACCGAGTTCGTGGCTGGCGAGATGGTGGGTCGGCTGTATCGCGCCACGGGCGACACGACGGACTTCGCCGTCGGCGAGGCATACGAGTACTTCACGGACGCCAAGATCGCCTTCGCCGCGGACGACGGCTTCGTCGTGGTCTGGCAGCTACACAGCCACGACCCGGCGACCTTCCTGCCCCGGATGCGCCTCTACGACGCCGACGCGGTAGCCCGCACGGACCAGATCCCGACGACGGACGGTCTCGCGGTGACCCGCCTGGCGGACGACCGCTACGCGGCGATCGGCATCTCGGAAGGGCACTTCTACGACCGGAACGGCAACGCCAGCGGTAACCCCTTCGCCACGCCCTGGCCTCCCACCTCGGACATCCCGTACCCCGCGCTGGCGCCGCACCCGGACGGCGGCTTCGTGCTCGCATGGAACGACGAGCGGACGATTCCCGGCGACGACCCCATCCTCGCCCAGCGCTTCTCGCCGGCGGGTGAGCCCCTGACCGCTCGCGAGAGGGTCGACGACCAGCTGCCGCTGGAGCTGCGCGGGAGCCCGAGCATCGTCGCGGACGACGATGGCTTCCTGGTGGCCTGGCACGCGCGCGCGGACGGAGCCGAGGACTACCGCATCCGGGCCAAGACGGTGGATGCCTCGGGGCTTCCCGTCGGCACCGAGCTCGCGCTGTCCGTTCCCGCACTGGGCTCGGCGGTCTCCCCCGGGCTGGCGACGAGCGGCGGCGAGACGCTCCTCGTGTGGTCGAGCGAGCTCTCGGCGGGGACCGACGACTCCGGCTCCTCCATCCAAGCGCGGTTCCTCGCGGCGTCGGGGCAGCCGGTCTCGGCCCCCTTCCAGGTGAACGAGAGCACCCTCGGCGACCAGTGGCGCCCGCTGGCCGCCGGGCTCGGCCAGGGACGGTTCGTCGTCGTCTGGCGGGAAGACGACTACGGCCTCCGCGGCCGGATCCTCGAGGGCCCGCTCTTCGCGGACGGCTTCGAGTCCGGCGACACCTCGGCCTGGTCCGCCACCGTCCCGTAGGACCCTCCGGCAACAGCCGCGACCGGCGGCGCCCCTCCTCGTTCTCCGGGCTCTGCGGGACGTCGAGGGGACCCGACGGGCCGTGGGCGCTCGATCGCGGCATCGCGAAACCGCGACCTCTCCGGTCCCGTGTATCCTGATACCGCAACGAACGCCCCGGAGATCTCTACCGTCGCCGACCGCCGCACCATGCTCTTCGGATTCGTCCTGACGCTCGCGATCGTGGAGATCGCGCTACCGCTCGTTCTCGTCCTGCTGCGGGATCGGTTCATCTTCCTGCCCGCGGCGCGGCCGGGCCCGGAGGAGGGGCTCGCGCTGCTGAGCGGCCGGGCCGAGGTGGAGCTCGTCCGGGTGCCGCGGCCGGACGGCCGCCGGCTCGCCGCCTACGACGCGCGCCCGCTTGGCGGCGGGGATCCGGCGGCGCCCGTGGTGCTCTACCTGCACGGCAACGCCGGCAACATCGCCTACCGCGCCCCGCTGCTCGAGGACTTCGTGGCCGGCACCGGGCTGCGCACCCTGCTACTCGACTACTCGGGCTACGGCGGCAACCCCGGGACTCCCTCCGAGACCACCGCCTACGACGACGCGCTGGCGGCCTTCGACTGGCTCGTCGCGGACGGCGTCGAGCCGCGCCGCATCGTCCCCTACGGCGAGAGCCTGGGCGCCGCCGTCGCCCTCGCCGTGGGCGAGCGGCGGCCGTGCGGCGGCGTCGTCGCGCAGTCCGCGTTCGCCTCCCTCTCCGCGATGGCCCGCGAGGCCTACCCCTGGCTCCCCCTCGCCGCCCTCTTCACCCGCGGCGCCTACCCCTCCGACCGCCGGGCCCGCGCCCTCGAGGTGCCTCTCCTCATCGTCCACGGCACCCGCGACCGCATCATCCCCTTCACCCAGGCCGAGAAGCTCCACGCCGCCGCCAGGCCCGGCACCGAGCTCCTGGCCATCGCCGGCGCCGGCCACAACGACCTCCTGGAGGTCGCCGGCGAGCCCTACCTGCAGTCGCTGGCGCGGCGCCTCGAGGGCTGGGTTCGAGCCGGCTCCTGACCACGGCTGAACCGCGAGCGCCGCTCGTCAGGGCGAAGGAACTGGAACGTCCCGAGGAGCCGCTCTTTTCTTACCTGAGGTCTCTTTCTTCCGGACACCAGGGCCGAGCCGAATGCAGGACGGCTCACTCGGCAGTCGCCGGTGGGCTCGGCTCGACGATCTCGATCCTCGTGTTTGGCGCCAGGCCTTCGGTCACCGTCTGGTCGATTCCGGAGGGCCATGCGACCTCGATGCGCTCGATGCGGGTGGCGTCGCCGAGGCCGACGTAGAGGGGGGCCGAGCTCTGGGAGAGGTAGCCGCTCTTGCCGTCGTGGTAGCGGGTGAGGACGCCGCGGTCGGTGACCACCCGCAGCAGGGCGCCGAGGCCGTCGCGGTTGGAGGTCGTGCCGCGTAGGGCGATCTCGAGCCAGCGGATCTCGCGGCGCGCCGCCAGGTCGCTGACCAGCACCTGCGGAGCGTCGTTGAACTCCGCCGTCACGATGTCGAGGTCGCCGTCGCCCTCGAGGTCGAGGAGGACGCTCCCCCGCGTGCCGAGGGTGCCCTCGACGGAGAACTGGCCGTCGAGCTGGGCGCAGAGCTTGTGCCCCTGGTCGCGGCCGTCGCAGTCGACGTCGAAGAGCAGCTTGTGGGTGCGGCCGCCGCGCCGCGGCTCGACGCCGAGGATGAGCTCGCTGTCGCGCAGCATGGTGCCCCGGTCGTTGAGCAGCACCGAGTTGACGCCGTAGCGGAACGGGAAGTTCATGCTCGAGGCGACGAAGACGTCGTCGAACCCGTCGGCGTTGAGGTCGCCCACCGAGATCCCCCAGGGCCAGAAGTTCTCCGCCCCGTTCGCGTCGGAGATCTCGCGGAAGGTGCCGTCGGCCTGCTGGTGGTAGAAGGCGTTGCCGGCGAGGTTGTTCTCGCCGTCGTCGAGGGGCACGACGTACTTGACCTTCTCGTCGCGCAGCGGCCGCACCTCGCCCTCGTGCATGTCCGAGTGCATGTCGGTGACCATCAGGTCCAGGCGGCCGTCGTTGTCCCAGTCGAAGAACTTGACGCCCATGGCGCCCCAGGAGGTCTTGGGGAAGAGCTCCGCCGTGCGCTCCACCCAGCCGTCCGCCCCGCGGTTCTCGTAGTAGTGGTCGTCGCCCTGCATGTTGAGGAGGTAGAGGTCGGGCCGGCGATCGCCGTTCAGGTCGGTGAAGGTGGCGTCGCCGCTCCACGAGCCGTCGGCGCAGGCCGCGCCCTCCGAGACG
>JAOTWP010000100.1 GCA_029862975.1 Acidobacteriota bacterium | reverse complement strand
ACCTTCTCGAAGCGCGCGCCCAGGCGCTCGGCGACGCGTTTCGAGGGCTCGTTCTCGGGGGCGATGTAGCTCACGAGACTGTCCGTGCCGACGACCTGCCAGGCGAAGTCCCGCGCCGCCGCTCCGGCCTCGGTGGCGTAGCCCTTGCCCTGGACGGCGGGTACCAGCCAGTAGCCGAGCTCGAGCTCGGGCCAGCCGGGGGAGCGCCACAGCCCGACGCTGCCGGCGAGGGTGCCGGTCGCCTTCTCCTCGACGGCCCAGTAGCCGAAGCCGAGCAGCACCCAGTGGCCGAGCTGGGAGGCCATGCGGCGCCAGGTCTGATCGCGGCTGGCGACGCCGCCGACGAAGCGCGCCGTCTCCACGGTCGAGTAGTACTCGGCGAACGGCTCGAAGTCCCTCGCCTCCCACTGGCGAAGGAGCAGTCTCTCGGTCTCGAGCTCGTGCATCGGGTCTCTCCGGCGGTTCAGCCGTAGGGGGAGATCTCGTTCGTATCCTGGGTGAGGAGCTTCAGGAGCTTGGGGTGGAGGAAGAGCTTCTCCCGTCCCACCGCGCGCTCCTCGAGAACTCCGACGGCCGCCAGGGCCTTGAGGTACCGCGATGCGGCTTGCCGGCCGACGATGCTGGCTTCCACGAGGTTGGCGATGCGGCAGTAGGGCTGCTCGAAGAGCAGGTCGACCAGCTCACGGCTGTAGATCGCCGGCAGCCTGCGACGCACGAAGTCCGTGGTCTCGGCCGCGAGTCTTCGAATGGCGGCGATCTTCGCGGTGGTCCAGGCGGCGGTCTCCGCGACGCCTCGCAACAGGTAGAGGAGCCAGGGCTCCCAGGCGCCGTCGCTGGTGACCGCCAGGAGGAGGCGGTAATACTGCTGGCGGTTGGCGATGATGTAGCGGCTCAGGTAGAGGACCGGCAGCGATAGCAGGCCCTGTTCGACGATGAAGAGGCTGTTGAGGACCCTGCCCGTGCGGCCGTTGCCGTCGGTGAACGGGTGAATGGCCTCGAACTGGTAGTGCGCCGCCGCCATGCGCACGAGGGGATCGAGCTCCACGGCCTCGTGCAGGAAGACCTCCCAGTTGGCCAGCAGCTCGCGCAGCCGGGTCTCTCGGTCAGGGGGTGTGTAGATCACCTCGCCGGTCGCCGGGTTGGCGAGCTTGGTGCCGGGGACCCGCCGGATGGCCATTTGCACGCCCGTGATCCGGGTGCACACGAGCTCCGCCGTGCGCGTGGTCAACGGGCGGTCGCGCAGGGAGTCGAAGCCGTCGAGCAGAGCGTGCCGGTAGCGCAGTGCCTCCTTGGTCGGCGGGTCCGCGGCTCTCTCGGCGCTCAGGTGGCGGAAAAGCCGGTCGGCCGTCGTCACGATCTGCTCGATCTCGGAGCTTGCCTGCGCCTCGAGGAGCGGCAGGGTGTTGATCAGCATCGAGGGATTGGGGATCAGCTCGACGGCCTGCTTGAGCTCGGCGAGCGCCGCCCGGGCGCTCACGCACTGCTTGAGTACCGCCTTCGTCTCGAGCTCGACGGCGGGAGGCAGCGGCGGAAGATCGGCGTAGGGCCGGTCGGGTCGCCAGGGGGACGGTTGGCTCGTGTCGTCAAACTCGTTGTCGGGCGACATGTCGGCAGCGTATGTCGCTCGCGACGACACGTCAACAGGACGTGTCGCTGTTCTCATGTTCTGACGACATGTTCGTCGAGCGCGGCGGCGAGGAGTCGACACTCCCCGCGGGTTGCCGACACCATCAGCGGCGCCGGGCGTCCCAGAGGTACAGCCCGAACGGCACCCACCAGACGAGATCGTTGGTCAGGATGAGTGCCCCGGCTCGCAGCGGCCACTGGCCGGCGAGGAGGAGGACCAGGAAGCCGATCGGGCCGAGGATCTTGCCGGTCAGGCCCACCGCGGCGATCAGCCAGCCTTCCTCGGGCCGGCGGGCGACGTCCAGGTAGAGGATCCCGTAGAGCCCGATCACCATCCCGAGGCAGGCGAAGATCTCCGGGTAGCGCGGGGGGTCGAGGCGGGCGAAGTCGAAGAACCACTGTGGGTGGAGGGCGGTCAGGGCGCCCCAGGCGAGGTTGTAGAGACCGGCCGCGAGGAAGGTGGCCCGGTGGAGGGCTCGACGGCGCAGCGGACTCAACTTGCCTCCGGCGGCACTGGCGCGCTGCCGTCCTCCGGCGGGGTCCAGGGCCAGCCGCCGTGGGGCAGCCCCAGGGCGGCGTAGAGGTCTCGCAGGCCGGAGGCGAGGACGCCCGCGGCCATCACGGTCAGCGACAGTCGCAGCCACTGGGCGACGGGGGCCGGCTCCACGGCGAGCGCGGTGGGGCTCTGCCACCAGCCGATCAGGGTCGGGACGAGGGTGGCGAGCATGGCGCCGTAGAGGATGCCCATCACGGCGTGGGTGACGCGCTCGCCGGCGTAGACGTCGCCGAGGTCCTTGCGGACGGCGATCTCGATGATGAAGTCCCACAGCGTGAGGACGATCTCGGCGACGATGACGGCGGCGAGCGCCGCCGTCCAGGAGCCGCGCCAGGCGAGCCAGGGCAGGGTGGCGAAGAGGATGCCGTAGAAGAGGTCGCGCGCGGCGTGGAGCAGCAGCTCCGGCGCGGCGCGGGGGCCGCGGGCGGGGAGGCGGGCGCGCCACTCGTGGTAGTAGAGCGTGTCGAAAGCCCCGATGACCCCTTGCAGCGCGAGCAGGGAGAGCGCGATCCTCACGGTTGGACCTCCAGGTCGCCATGGTAGGCCAGGAGGAGTCCGCCGGGAACGCTCAGCCGCACGTGGAGGTGGGTCCCGGAGCCGTCCGCAGTCGGCCTCTCGATGGCGTCCACGCTCAGCCGCAAGCGCGGCGGAACGGGTAGCGAGAGCCCGAGAAGGCGGAGGCGGAGTCCCGTCTGGCGGTAGCGGAGCGCTTCGCCGTCGCGGCTGAGCCGGAAGGTGAAGACCAGCGGCCCGACCGTCTCCTCGAGTGCGCCTGCACAGGCCGCCTCGCGGCTGACGAGCCGCCAGGCCCCGATCCGGCGCGACCAGATCTCTGCCGCGCCGGACGTGGTGATCTCGAGAGTCGTGGCGGCGGGCCCGGCCTGGCGGGGCAGCCGGAGCAACCACCGCAGGAGCCCGGCCCGGCGCCCCGCGCCGAGCTCGACGTCCAGGACTCCGGCGAGGCGCTTCGGCCGGCCGTCGCAGTGGGCTTGGCGGACGGCTTCCGGGAGCGCCGGCCACTCGTCGCCCAAGAGCCGCGGATAGAGCGCGGATGCCGGCCCGGCAAGCTCGCCGGTCGAGCCGGGCTCAGCCCGGGCTGCCATAGCGCAGCCCGCAGTGCGGGCACTCCTTGCCGCGGGTCTTAAAGAGCCCGAAGCGCAGGAAGAACGACTTGCCGCAGCGCGGGCAGGGCCAGTAGCCGACGCGCAGGCCGACGACGGTGAGGGCGAGGAACCAGATCAGGTTGAAGACGAAGAGAGGGAGCGGGAAGCGGTCCCAGCGGCCGCGCATCCACCAGGCGAGGAGGAAGACGTAGGGGAACCAGGCGGCCCACAGCACGAGGGTGATCTTCCTCAGGCGCTCGTACCGCGCCCAGCTGCCCTTGTCGTTCACGGATGGGGCTCCTCCACGCGCCGCCTCCCGGGGATCATCCCACGGGCGATCCAGCGGCGGCACGCCGCCGTATCCGGGGGGAGAGGAACGCCCCCATGGTCCGCCCCGGTCCCAAGCTCGGTCTGTTCGTCCTCGCGCTCATCCTGCTGTCGTTCGCCTGGCAGTGGAGCCGGGGCGAGTGCCCGGTGCCGTAGCGCGGCGGCGCCCCGAGCCGCGTCAGGGCTGGAAGAGGATCTCGAGCTCGGCGGGCTCGCCGCTTGCGACCCGCACCGGGAGGTCGCGGTTGCCCAGGCGCTCGTGCCAGGCGCGCACGGTGTACTCGCCCGGCGGCACGTTCTCCAGCGCGAAGGCGCCGTCGCCGCCCGTCACGGCGTAGAAGGGGTGATCGAACACGGCGAGGTAGGCAGCCATCCAGGGGTGGGTGTCGCACCGCACGCGGAACACCTTCTCGGGATGGGAGAAGACGAGCTCGGTCTCCATCCCCTGGAAGGGCTGGCCGAAGTTGAACTCGGGGTTGTCGACGGGGCGGCCGTTGACGTTGTGGAGCGTCGGGTCGCTGTTGCGCACGACCATCTTCTGCCCGGTGCGCAGCGCCTGCACGCGGGGCAGGAAGATGCAGCCGACCTGGTCGAGCAGCTTCGGCTCGGCCGGCGGATCCCACGGGCCCCCCGTCACTCCGGCGAAGAGGTAGACGAGGACGTTCTCCAGGTGGCCTTCCTCGTCGAGCAGCAGCTCGCGGTGCTCCGGAGGGTCGTCGTGCAGCGTGGCGCAGAGGGGATCGGCGCTCATGTCGAGGGGGGTCGCCCTCCCGCGGCCGTCGTCGTAGACGACCCGGCCGACGATGCGGCCGGGCGCGGCGGGGATCTCCGCGACCGCCTCGACGGCGGGCGGGGGCTCGGGAGCGGCACAGGCGGCGGCCAGGGCGAGCGCGGCGGCCAGGGCGAGCGCGGCGGGCAGGGCGAGCGCGCGGGCGGTCGGATCGATGGGGGGCATGAGGCCTCCTCGCGGCGGCCGGCGGCCGGGTCGCCGCCGGAGGGCGTCAGGCTAACGGCGGCGGCCGGCGAGCGCACTACCCCTGGGGATGGGCGCCATGGCGTTGGGGATGGGGGCTATGGAAATGGCGGGCGTTGTCGGGCATCATTGACCGACTCTTTTCACCGAACGGAGGTCCCATGAACTGGCAACAAGCGCGAGACGAGACCCTTTCGGACTGGCGCCGGATTCAGGCGTCGATCGGCACGGCCGATCCGATCGACCTGCTGATCGAGATCAACGCGGTCTGCGCGCTCTGCGAGAAGGCCGACGAGGGGAAGCTGGACGGCGAGTCGCGCTGCGAGCGCTGCCTCGTCGCCCAGCAGTTCGGCGGCTGCCGCGACCTCAACGGCCTGATGAGCGACCGGGTCGCAGCCCACGACTGGGACACGCTGCGCGAGCTCGTGGATCAGTTCGTGAGCGAGCTCGAGGCGGTGGACCTGCAAGGCGCGGGGTAGCCGCCGGCCGGCGCGGCGGGCGTCTCCATGCTCGACGCCGCGCCGGGGACGGCGCCGTGGCCGGTCCGAAGACCTCGTCCGCGGGGCCTGCCGCCTCTGCGGAGCCCGCGCGGCGCGACGCTCAGGCGTAGAGCTCGACTCCGAGCCTGCGGGCGGCGCGGCGCAGGCCGCGGTCGCGGGTTGCCAGCGAGGCGCCCGTTCTCATGGCGAGCTCCAGGTAGGCGGCGTCGTAGGACGAGAGCTTCGTCTGGCGGGCCGTCGCCAGCACGGCGCCGGTGGCGCGCGAGAACGTCAGGTCCTCGACGAGGATCGGCAGGCCGCCGACCAGCTGCAGGAACCGGCTGCCGTCGGCGGCGCTCAGACGGCCGTGGCGCTCGGCGACGAGCAGCGCGTTGGCCAGCTCGAGAGGCCAGATGGCGGGGGCGATGGCCTCGGTCTCGTCGAGGGCGTCCAGAAGCGCGTCGGACGTCGAGTCGGCCTGATCCTCGAAGCACCAGGACAGGGTCACCGAGCAGTCGAGAACGACCCGGCTCACCGACGCCCCTCGGCGATCAGATCGCGGAGCGCGAGATCGCCGAGGACGTGCCCCCGGCGCCAAGCCTTCAATGCCTCGGCCGTGCGGCCGACGGATCGCTTTTCCGGCGCGACCGGAGCCAGCACCGCCACCGGCACTCCGTGCTTGGTGATGGTGATGCGCTCCCCGCGGGCCACCCTGGCGAGCAGTCGCGGAAGGTGGGTCTTCGCTTCATAGGCTCCGACGTCCATGCGCCTCGATCTCCTACTAGTCTGAGACCAGTCTATCTTCTCTTTCGTCCACAGGTCTACCCACCTGCGCGGGCCGTCTTTCCCTGGCCGCTCGCCGCGGCTCGGCGGCGCCGGCCTCAGGTCCCCTGGTCGAGGATTGCGAGGTACTCCCGGTAGGCGTAGGTGCACCGCCAGTGCCGGCGGCCGCCTCGCGGGTCAGCTGGCGTCGAGAATGGGCCGGGGAAGCCCGCGGATTCGAGCTTCGGCGCGGTAGAGGTCGACGGCCTGCTGGGCCATGCGCGAGTAGACGGGAATCGCGGCCGCAATCTCCCAATGTCCGTCATGGCCGCGGTCTGCTCTGATCAGCCTCCGGAGCCGTAGGGGAGCCCGCAGTGGGGGCACCGCTCGCCGAAGGTCCGCAGCCCGTAGCGCTTGAAGAACGGCTTGCCGCAGCGCGGGCAAAGCCAGGTGGCGAGGCGCAGGCCGACCCCGGCGATGGCGAGCGTCCAGACCAGGACGAGGCCTACGAGGACCTGTGGGACTCGACCCGAGCGCCCGTCGATCCACCAGGCCGCGAGGAGCACGGCGGGGAGCCAGGCGGCCGTGAGCACGAGGAGGAGGTTCCTCAGCCGCTCGAAACGGGCCCAGCTACCTTGGTCGCTCACGGGAGCACTCTGCTGTCGAGACCTCCGAGGGGATCATCGCACGAGTCGCCCGTCGGCGGCCCCCGAGGGCGTCCGCGACGCGGTCCTCGATCACCCGGTGGGGGTGCGGCCGTCGAGGACGCTCCGGACCTTCTCCACCAGGGCGTCGGCGGTGAAGGGCTTGGCCAGGAGGTCCGACTTGGAGATGAGGCCCTGGCTCTTGATCGTCTCGCCCAGGTGCCCGGAGATGAACAGCACCTTGAGCGCTGGAGCGACCCCGGCCAGCCGCCGGGCCAGATCGGGCCCGCTCATCCGCGGCATGACGACATCGGTGATCAACATGTCTGGTGGGGGCAGGAGGCTGTTGAAGATCTCGATCGCCTGCGCGGCGTGCTCCGCCTGGATCACGCGATAGCCGTGCCGCTTGAGAACCTCGCTGACGAGCGCCCTCACCCCGCGCTCGTCCTCGACGACCAGCAGCGTCTCGGAGCCGTGAGCACTGCTCGCGGCGGCCGGTCGCCGCTCCGCGACGATCTTCTCGCTGGGAGATCGCGGGAAGTACACCTGGAAGCACGTGCCCTCTCCCAGCTTGCTCTGGACCCAGACGTAGCCATCGTTCTGCTTGACGATTCCATAGACGATGGCCAGGCCCAGGCCGGTGCCGCGGTCGGGATCCTTCGTCGTGAAGAACGGCTCGAAGATCCGGGCCTGCGTCTCTTCGCTCATGCCGACTCCACTGTCGCGCACCTCGAAGCCGACGTAGGGTCCCGGGAGCACCTGGTGGCTGGCCGAGCTTTCGTCCAGATCCCGGCTCGAGGTGGAGATCTCGAGCCTTCCGCCACCCGCCATGGCGTCGAGGCCGTTGACCACCAGATTGAGAACCACCTGCTCGACCTGGAGGGGGTCGAGCCTCGCCTCCAGCGGCTCCGGCGCGAGGTCCATGACGAACTCGACGTGCTCGCCAGCCAGGCGCTCGAGAACCGGCCTCAGCTTGCCGATCAGCGAGCTGAGCTCGACCGCGCGTGGCTTGACGACCTGCTTGCGGCTCAACGCGAGGAGCTTCTGGGTCAGCGCGGCGGCCCGCCGGCCGGCATTGTGGATCTCCATCACCGAGGGATGGAGGTGGCTCTCGATGGGGACGTCGTCGAGGAGGATCTCGGAGTATCCGTTGATGGCGGTCAGAAGGTTGTTGAAATCATGCGCGATGCCGCCGGCCAACCGGCCGACGGCTTCCATCTTCTGGGCGTGCTGGAGCTGCTCTTCCTTGGTCTGCAGCTCCATCGCGGCACGCATGCGGTCCGTGACGTCGCGAACGACTCCCACCACGCCGCGAATCTCGCCGTTCGCCCGCCGCAGGGGGTGGTAGGTTTCATCGGTGAAGCGCTCGGTGCCGTCGGGCAGGCTGAAGTGGAGCCCGCGCGCTGTCTGCTGCTCGCCCTGCATCGCGAGATCCATCAGCTTCGCGACGCCGATCTCGAGAAGATGCGGGAAGTGCTCCCATATCGGTTTGCCACTGTCGACGACTGCCGCCCTGGGCGTGTTCGCGATCGCCTCCATCGCGCCGCTGAAGTAGATGATCCGGAAGCCGCGGTCCAGGACAACGACCCCTTCCTTCATCGACTCGAGAACGCTGGCCAGGAGCTGTCGGCTCTCCTGCAGGGCCTCGTCCGCCCGCTTCTTCTCGATGGCCAGGGCAACGTGATCGGCGATGGAGGCGCAAAGATCAAGGTCCCGCTGGGAGTAGGCTCCCTCGTCCTCGTAGTGCTGGACGGCGAGTACGCCGATCGTCCGTTCGGGCGTCTTGAGCGGCACGCCCAACCACGACGGCGAGGGCGACCCCACGAGCTCGATCTCGCGCTCGGCGACGAGCCGCTCGAACCGGTCGTTGGTCAGCAGAAGGCCATGCCCGTTGCGCAGGACGTAGTCCGTGCAGGTCTTGCTTCTCGGCAGCGTCCCTGGATTCTCGTCGTGCTCATCGACGAAATAGGGGAAGGAGATCGTCTCTTCCCCCGGATCCAGGAGCGCGACGAAGAGATTGTTGGCGGTGATGACTCTCTTGAGGCAGACGTGGATGAGGCGCAACAGCTCGTCGAGGTGCTGGGTGACGGCCACTGCTCGAGCGATCTCGGCCATGACCTGACTCTCGATCTCGGCCCGTCGGATCCCGCCGATCGCGGAGATGACCAGCATCGAGCCCTCGTCGTCCTCTTCCCCCAGGGGCTGGGGTGAGATCCGGACCAGGAGATCAGCGCTTTCCCTTGCGAGGAGCGTCTCGTACGGAGCCGGGACTCCCTTCCTCTGCAGATCGAGAATGGAGTCGAGCTCCTGCTGCCGGCGGGGGACGACGAGCGACCGGAAGGGCTGCCCGAGCAGCTCGCCAGGCTCGCGTCGGACGAGGTCGGCCAGGGCGTCGTTGACGTAGGTCAGGCAGCCGTCGCGGTCCAGGACGGCAACGCCGTCGGAAAAGGCGTCGACGAGCCGACGAAACCGTTCTAGGCGCATGTGCCTAGCTTATGCTGGTTTGAACCGCGTGGACGCCGCATCGTGCCACACGGGTGTGCGGAGCTCCAAGGAACGGCGGCCCTCACTCCATGCCGCGGACGGCGGCCTCGAAGGGATGGAAGGCGCCGGCCTCGGGCTCGCCCAGGGTGCCCATCTCCTGATCGAGGACCCGGACGACCTTGCGGTAGATCTCGTCCGCGTGCGCGACGCTGTCGCCGATGCAGGTGACGCCGAGCTTGCCGAACTGGGAGACGGCGCCGATCATGTGGAAGACGGCGCCGGTCTCGCTGAACGGGTCGAAGTCCACGTGGTGGGCGGCGAGGATGTCGACGAAGTCCTCGGGCAGGAGCCCCTTGTAGGCGGGGGAGCGCAGGTTGTCGGTCGCGTAGTAGAACTTGGGCGTCTTGCCGCGCGCCATGAACTGCCCCGTGGCCTCCTCGATCGCGCCGCCGGTCAAGAACTGCAGGGCGAGGAACGGCGGCGTCGTGCCGCCCATCCGCAGGTTGATCTCGACGGCCAGGCAGCGCCAGCCTCCGGCCTCGGGGTAGACGAGAAAGTCGACGGCGAAGCGGCTGACGACGCCGTTGCGCTGCAGCACGTCGCCGACCTTCAGCGCCTGCTCCTGGATGAGGGCGCGGTAGGCCTCGTCCGCGGGGAACCGGCAGCCGAGGTAGGTCTGCCCGGTGGGGCCGCCCAGCACCTGGTCGTGGGTCGAGATCAGGGCCACGGAGCCGTCGGGGTTGACCCGCAGCTGGGCGCTCGGAGAGCGCAGGCCCTCGGCCTCGACGAACTCCTCGACGATGCCGCCCATCTCGGCGAGCGTGTCGGTGAAGTTGTCGAAGCTCTCCGTGGACGAGGCCCACGCCATGCCCTCGAGCGCCCGCGCCAGCTCGGCGCGGCTCGGGGCGGCGCTCCCGGGCGGATAGGTGAAGAGCGCGTTGCCGGCCCCCGCGAAGCTCTCGTTGAGCTTGACGACGGCGCGCGCCAGCCCGGGCTCGGCCTCCTTGAGGCCGGCCAGCGCGTCGAGCACCTCGTCCACCGTGCGCACGTTGGCCACGCCGCGCGCCTGGTCGACGCCGGCGCGGTCGAACACCCTGCGCGAGCCGGACTTCGTGCCGATCCACAAGAGGTCGGGATCGACGCCGTTGAGCGGGATGCCCAGCTCCAGGCTCAGGCGGCGCTCGAGGATCGTCGAGTTGAAGCAGGTCAGGTAGGCGCGGTCCGGGTCGCGGATGAGCTCGCGCAGCCGGCGGATGAGGCGCGGGCGGTCGAGGATCTTGCGGGTCAGGGCCTGGGAGCTCGCGTCGTAGAGGCAGAGCATGTGCAGGCGATCGCGGGCGTTGCGGACCGACACGCCGCGCAGCAGGCTCAGGTAGTACTCGACGATGTCGGGGTGGATCGGCTGGCTCGTCAGGTAGATCACCGTCGCGCCCGGATCGCGCAGCCGGATCAGGGTGAAGAGCAGGCGCTCCTCGTAGAAGGAGACGCCCTGGATCTTCGCCAGCTCCTTCTGGTCGAAGCTGAGCGACGGCACGACGACCGAGGTGTGTGGGGTCAGCGAGCGCTCCTCGAGGCTGCGCCAGATGGGCATCAGCCGCGCCTGCAGCGCCGCGAACTCGGCGCGCTGCCGCGCCTCGCCGTCCGCCCCGGGGTCCCCCCCGCGGTCCCGCGTGCCCTCGCCGGCTGGATTCACGACCGTCATCATACCGCCGGACTCGGGCTAGATCACCGTTCCGTCGGGCACGGTCGCGTCCCGCGGGAGGATCACGATGCCGTCGCGCACGTAGAAGCCGTCGCCGTCGTGGTTCTCCCACCCCCCGGCGTTGACGATCCGCACCTGGCGGCCGATGCGGACCTCCTTGTCGAGGATCGCCTTGCGCACGACCGTGCCGGAGCCGATGCCCAGCGGCGGCGTGCCCCGCTGCCGGCAGGCGGCGCGCTCCGCCGCGGTCTCGTAGTGGTCGTTGCCCATCACGAGGGCGCCGTCGAGCTCGACCCCGTGGGCGAGGCGCGAGCGAATGCCGACCACCGAGTTGGAGATGCGGCCGCGGCCGATGAGGCTGCCCTCGGCGATGAGCGAGGCGGACACCTCGGTGTCGGCGATGCAGGTGGGCGAGAGGTAGCGGGGGCGGGTGTAGAGCGGGAACTCCGGGTCGTAGAGCGAGTAGTCGCCGCGGACGGCGAGCGCCAGGTTGGCGCGGTAGAAGGCGGCCATCGTGCCGATGTCCTCCCAGTAGCCGCGGAAGACGTGCACGGCGACCTTGTGCTCGGCCAGCGCCTGGGGGATGAGCTCGCGCCCGAAGTCGTGCTGGTCGGGATAGCGGGTCAGGAGGTCGCTCAAGACGTCGGGGGAGAAGACGTAGATGCCCATCGAGGCGAGATAGGGCGTCCCCGCCGGCTCGCCGCCGGCGAGCGGCGCGTCGGGATCGATGGCCATCGCCGCCAGCGCCTCGCCCTGCGGCTTCTCGGCGAAGCGGGTGATGAGGCCGTCGCTGCTACAGTGGACGAGCCCGAAGGACGGGGCATGCTCCTCGCTCACGGGGCACACCGAGATCGTCACGTCGGCGCCGCTCTCCTCGTGGCGGCGCAGGAAGCGGCTGTAGTCCATGCGGTAGAGATGGTCGCCGGCGAGGATCATCACGAGGCGGGTGCGGCGGTCGAGCACGTGCCGCAGGCTGCGGCGCACGGCGTCGGCCGTGCCCTGGAACCAGTCCCGGTGCTCGAGCGTGAGCTCGGCCGCGAGCACCTCGACGCCGGTCTGCAGGAGGCTGCCGAAGTTGTAGGTCTGGCTGATGTGGCGGTTGAGCGACTGGGAGTTGAACTGGGTCAGCACGTAGACCCGGGTGAGCCCGGAGTTGATGCAGTTCGACAGCGCGATGTCGATGAGGCGGACCCGGCCGCCGACCGGAACGGCCGGCTTGGCGCGGTCCCGGGTCAGGGGGAAGAGCCGCGCGCCCTGGCCCCCGCCCATGATGATCGTCGCGATGTCCTTCACGGGGCCAGTCTATCGCCCTCGCCGTGGCTGCCGCCGTGAAGTGGGAGCGCCGCCTAGGCGGGCGCCGCGTACACGCGGACCGTCCGTCCGGCCCACTCGACCATCTCGCGCAGCCGGTCGTAGTCGGGGTGGCGGATGCGCATCCAGGCGTTGGCCATGTAGCCGGCACCGACCGGCTGGGTCGGGGTGCCGGGCGGCGGCAGCCGGGCGTCGAGGATCCACTCGCCCAGCCGGTCCTGCACCTCGCGGACCCCCTGGTAGCCGGCGATGCGGCCGTCGCGGTCGGGCCGGAAGTTGACGAGCGCCGCCGAGTAGCGGCGCGACGGCTGGCTTTCCGTCCGTCCGTGGACGATGGCGTTGGCCCATTCGCGGTAGAGGTCGAAGTCGTTGGCCGCCGAGTAGAGGTCCCAGGTCAGGACCCCCGGCGGCCGGCAGCCGATCTCGGAGAACCGCAGGCCCTTGGGCCCGAAGAACCACTCCTGGTGGGTGGCCGAGGTGCCGATGCCGAGCGCCGAGATCACCCGCCTGCCCATCTCCCAGACCTCGCCGTAGCCCCCCTCCTCGACCCGGTTGGTGGTGATGAGGTAGGGCGAGATCCAGCGCGTGCGCATGGCCTCGAGCACCCCCGGGTAGTAGTGGCAGATGAACCCGACCTCGATGCGGCCGTCGATCGTCAGGGTGTCGAAGAACCCCTCGTGGCCCTCGACGAACTCCTCGACGGCGACCTCGCCGCCGGCGCCGACGTGGTGGGCGGCGATCGCCGCCTCGAGCTGCGCCTCGGAGTCCACCCGCTCGGTGTCGGCGGCGCCGGCGCCGCCGCGCGGCTTGACGATCAGCGGAAAGCCCACGCGGCCGGCGAACTCCCGGATCTCGTCGGCGCTGCCGGCCCCGATCGACTGCGCGCACGGCACGCCGGCCCGGCGCAGCGCCTCCTTCATCGCCGGCTTGTCGCGGCACAGGAACGCCGTCTCGACCGAGGTGCCGGGGATCGTCGCCGCCGCCCGCACCCGCGCCGCCGGCAGGATGTGGGCCTCCACGGTGGCTTCCAGCCGGTCGACCCAGCCGCGCTTCTGCACGGCGCGGACGGCGCGCAGCAGCGCCCCTTCGTCGCATACCGAGCCCACCTGCTCGTAGCCGTGCAGGCGCTCCTTGACCCGCTGCGGCAGGCTCGCGAACGGCGCCTCGCCGATGGCCGTGACGAGCGCGCCGACGGAGTGCAGCGCCTCGACGAAGCGGGGCTGGTTGGCAGGGAAGGCGGGCTCGACGAAGATGACGTGCACGGTGGAGACGAAATCTACTATAAAGAGGCCGATGCCGACCGTGCACCTCCTCGGCCCGCAGCGCCAGCGGCCTACGGCGCCCGCCGTCGTCCGCCGGATCGCCGGGCGGGTCGCCGTCGTGACGGCGGGCTGGCAGGAGAACGAGGACGACCCGCTGCCCGGGAAGCTGGCGGCGCGGGGGGTGAACCTCGGCATCTACCGGCGGGCGGAGCGGGTCTTCGACGAGGACCGCGAGCTCTTCCAGGCCCATCGCGAGCGCCAGCTCGCGCTCAAGCGGCTGCAGCAGCTCTACCGGCTCCGCCTCGACCACGCGATCGCCGCCTACGTCCAGCTGCTGGAGCTCGAGGGCGACCGGGCCGAGGAGCCGCTGGCCGGCGAGCTCCAGGCGGCCCTCGAGGCGCTGCGCGACCTCGACCGGAAGCACCTCGAGCGGGTGCGGGAGGCCCATGCCGAGTTCGAGGACCGCTGGCAGCCGAGCGGGCGCGAAGCCGTGGCGCGGCAGCGCCGCGAGCTCGCCGCGGAGCTCGAGGCGGCCTCCGCCGTGCTCCTCGCGGGCGGGCACGTGGCGGTGCTCCTCAACCGGCTGCGGCTCTTCGATCTGGCGCCGCTGCTTGCCGGCAAGACCCTCGTCGCCTGGTCGGCCGGAGCGATGGTCGCCGCCCGCCGGATCGTCCTCTTCCACGACAGCCCGCCGTGGGGCGCGGGCAACGCCGAGGTGCTCGACTCGGGGCTCGATCTGTGCGCCGACGTCCTGCCGCTGCCCGACGCGCGCCGCCGCCTGCGGGCGGACGATCCGCTGCGGGTCGGGCGGCTGGCGCGCCGCTTCGCGCCCCTTTCCTGCGTGGCTCTCGACGAGCGGTCGTGCCTGCGCCGGGACGAGAGCGGCTGGAGCGGCCGCCGGGCGCGCCTCTTCGGCCGCGACGGCGCCGTCCGGGCGGTGGGCGAATCGACTTGGGAGGCGCTCGCGCCGTGACCTCCGAGCTGTTCGCCACCGACCGCGAGCCGACGGCGGAGGAGATCGACGCGCTGCTGGCCGAGCGCTCCTTTCCGCTCGTCGAGGGCAGCCGCGCGACCTTCGCCTATCGCGGCGAGGCGGACGAGGTGTACCTGCGCAGCTGGATCTACGGGCTGCCGTCCTCGCAGCCCTTCCGGCGCCTCGGGGAGAGCGACCTGTGGGTGCTGGCGCTCGAGGTTCCCGAGCGCTCGCGGGTCGAGTACAAGATCGAGGTCGTCCGCGGCCGCCGGCGCCGGCTGATCCGCGATCCGCTGAACGCCCTGCTGGCCCACGACCCCTTCGGCGCCAACTCGGTCCTCCACGGCGCCGGCTACGAGACCCCGTTCTGGGCGGAGCCGATCGCCGGCGTGCGCCGCGGCTCGCTGCTCGATCTCGAGGTCGAGAGCCGGGCGTTCGGCGAGAC
>JAOTWP010000246.1 GCA_029862975.1 Acidobacteriota bacterium | reverse complement strand
TGCAGGCCGAGATGCGCGCCATCCTCGCGGCCGAGGGCTACCCGACGGACGACCTCGCCGCGACGATGAACGGCCTCAACGAAGAGGAGCGCTTCCTCTACCCGGACGAGGACGCCGGGCGCGAGCAGGTCATGGTCGATTTCCAGGCGATCATCGACGAGATCGACGAGGGGCTCGGCGGCCTCTTCGACGTCCGCCCGGAGAGCGGCGTGCGGGTGGAGCGGGTGCCCGAGTTCCGGCAGGCCACGGCGCCCGGCGCCTACTACGACGCGCCGCCCTTCGACGGCTCGAAGCCGGGTACCTTCTACATCAACCTGCGCGACGTGAAGGAGATCCCCAGGTTCGGCATGCGCACGCTGGCCTACCACGAGGCGATTCCGGGCCACCACTTCCAGATCGCCGTCGCCCAGGAGCTCGAGGGCGTGCCGTTCTTCCGCAAGGTCATCCCGTTCACGGCGTTCGTCGAGGGCTGGGCGCTCTACGCCGAGCAACTGGCGGCGGAGCACGGTTTCCAGGACGACCCCTACGACCGGCTCGGCTACCTGACGGCGCAGCTGTTCCGGGCCGTGCGGCTGGTCGTCGACACCGGGATCCACGCCGAGCGCTGGACGCGCCAGGAGGCCATCGACTACATGCTGGCGAACACGGGGATGCCCGCCGGCGACGTCGTGGCGGAGATCGAGCGCTACATCGTCAACCCGGGCCAGGCCTGCGCCTACAAGGTCGGCCAGCTCGAGATCCTCGCCCTGCGGCGGCGCGCCCAGGAGGCGCTCGGCGACGACTTCGACCTCGCCGGCTTCCACGACGTCGTGCTGACGCACGGCGCCGTCCCGCTCGCCATCCTGGGACAGCTGGTCGATCGCTGGATCGCCGAGCGCGGCGGTACCGCGACCGAGCCGGCCCTCGGGTAGGAATGCCCTCCGTGACCCGCGACACCCCCCGGCGGAGGCGGCCGATCCTGGTGCCGGTCGACTTCTCGCGCCACTCCGTGGCCGCCCTCGACTGGGCCGCCGACGTGGCCCGCAATTTCTGCTGCCGCCTCCACGTGCTGCACGTCGTGCACGACCCGGAGGACCGCCCCGGCTACTACCAGCGGCCGGAGGCCGATCCGAACTGGTCCGTGGAGGCCGCGGCCGGCGAGATGCTCCATGACTTCCTCGTCCGCAGCCGGGCCGAGGTCCCCGGCCTGGCGCTGCTCGAGGCCGGCCCGGGCGGCGACGACGGCGCCTTCGAGCACGTCACCTCCGAGCTCGTACTGGGCGTGCCGGTGCGCCGCATCCTCGAGGTCGCCGAGCGGATCGACGCCCGCCTGATCGTCATGGGCAGCCACGGCCGCACCGGGCTGTCCCGCCTGTTGCTCGGCTCGAAGGCCCAGAGCGTCGTGCAGCTCGCCCCCATGCCGGTGACCATCGTGAAAGCACCCCGGAAGGCCGACGGATGACCTCCGCCGTCGCGGGCGGCGACTTCCCGATTCTCTGGGGCACCGCTGCCCTGCTCGGCGGCCTGACTCTCCTGCTCTACGGCATGGACCAGGTGTCCGGCGCGCTCAAGGCGGTGGCCGGGCGGCGGATGAAGACCTTGCTCTCCCGCCTCACGAGGTCGCGCATCACGGGCGCTCTCACGGGCGCGCTCGCCACCGCCGTCCTCCAGTCGTCCACGGTCACCACGGTGCTGCTCGTCGGTTTCATCAGCGCCGGCCTCATGTCCCTCGCCCAGTCCGTGGGTGTGATCATGGGGGCCAACATCGGCAGCACGGTGACGGCGCAGATCATCGCTTTCAAGGTCACGAGGCTCTCTCTCCCGATCATCGCGCTCGGGTTCGCTCTGGCGTCCCAGAAGAGACGCCCCGCTCTCCAGCACTACGGCGCCGGGATCATGGGGCTGGGCCTCGTGTTCCTGGGCATCAACGTGATGGGCGACGCGATGAGCCCGCTGCGCTCGTATCCGCCCTTCCTCGACGCCATGACGAAGATGGACGCCCCCCTTCTCGGGATCCTCGCCGGCGCGATCTTCACCGGCCTGGTCCACTCGTCGGCGGCGACGACCGGGATCGTCATCGTCATGGCGTCGCAGGGCCTGATCTCGCTGGAGGCCGGCATCGCCATCGCTCTCGGCGCCAACATCGGGACCTGCGTCACCGCCGTTCTCGCGGCCGTCGGCAAGCCCCGCGAGGCTCTGCGGGCGAGCCTCGTCCACGTGCTCTTCAACGTCGTCGGCGTGATTCTCTGGTTCGGGTTCATCGATCGGCTCGCGGATCTCGCGGCATGGGTCTCGCCGTCCGCCGCCGAGCTGACCGGCACGGCGCGGGTTGCCGCCGAGGCGCCGCGGCAGATCGCCAACGCCCACACCATCTTCAACGTCGTCAACACGATCCTCTTCCTGCCGCTCGCCACTCAGTTCGCGAGGATCGCGGAACGCCTCGTTCCCGAGCGCCCGATGGCGGAGGAGGAGATCGTCCGCGCCCGCTATCTCGACACGGAGCTCGTGGCCACGCCATCGCTGGCCCTCGACCGGGTCCGCCTCGAGATCCTGCGGCTCGGCGAGCGCGTCGCCGACATGCTCGACGCCATCCTGCCGGCGGTGCTCACCGGGCAGCCCGAAGAGCTCCTCGCCATCCAGGCGATGGACGACGGAGTGGACGCCCTCCACGCCTCGACGGTCACCTACCTCGGGAAGGTCAGCCAGCAGAAGCTGACCGCCGAGGAGACGGACGAGCTCATCAACCTCATGGAGGCGGTCAACAGCCTCGAGAACATCGGCGACGTCATCGAGACCAACCTCGTGACCCTCGGCCTGCACCGCATCGCCACCGGCGTCAACGTCAGCCGGCCCACGGCGGAGATCCTCACCCGCTTCCACCGCTCCGTCCGCAAGGCTCTCGACGCCTCGCTGCAGGCGGCGACGCAGCGCAGCGGCGAGGCGGCCGCCGCGGTGCGCGGCATGAAGGCCGAGATCAACGAGCAGACCGACCAGGCGCGCCGGCACCAGGCCGCGCGCCTGGTCGCCGACGAGCCCGACCGCATCGCCGCCTACACGCTCGAGACCGACGTCCTCCAGAACCTGCAGCGGATCTACTACTACACCCGGCGGATGGCGCGGACGGTGCTCGCCTCGACGCGCAACGCCGGCGCCTGAGAGGCCTGCGTGGCGAGACCGAGCCGCCGGATCCTTCCCGTGCTCGTGGCCGCCGGCCTGTGCGCGCTCGCCGCCGGCGCCGGCGAGCTTCCGCGCATGCGCCTCCTCACGGCAGAGGAGGGGGTCTACCGGGTGACCCACGAGGATCTGGTGGCTGCCGGCCTCACGGCGGCCGCGGTCGACAGCGGACTGCCGGCCCTCTCGCATCGTGAGCGCTCCATCCCGCTGTGGATCGACGACGGCGGCGACGGCGTCTTCGGTGCCGGCGACTCGTTCGAG
>JAOTWP010000245.1 GCA_029862975.1 Acidobacteriota bacterium | reverse complement strand
CTCGGCGCGCCGGGCCAGCGAAGGAGGCGCGGCGGCGCGGCGCAGAGCGCGCGCCAGCTCGATCCGCGCCAGGATGCTCGACACCCGCTCCGGCCGGGACGAGAGGAACTCGAGAAGCGCCTCGGACTCCTCCTCCCGCGCGACCAGCTTCACCAGCGCCGAAGAGTCGAGGTAGACGAGACCCACGCTATAGCCGTTCCCGGCGGGTCTCGGCGAGCGCTTCGCTGAGGGACTTCCGCGGACTCTCGAGAGGCATGCCGAGGTCTTCGAGGTCGCCCTCTGGGGACGACGCGAGCCCGCTGGCCACGAGCCTGCCAATGGCGCTCGATGGCTCCTTCAGCGGCACGAGGTATCCCACCGGCTGGCCGCGGTCGGTGACCTCGAAGCGCTGACCAGCGCGGAGCCGCCGGACGTACACGCTGAGATTCTGGCGCAGCTCACGAATGCCCACCTGTTCGTAGATCGCTGCGAGCTTCCGGGATGCGGGGATCTTCCGGGACGTCGGCATGATGACGCACATTGTAGCACAACCGCCGGCGCGGGCTCCGGAGCGAGCGCGGCCCAGCAGCCGGAGGGACGGAAGCAGGGCCGGCTGCTCGCGGTTCGGCCGGCGGAGCCCGCCGGCCCCGCCGCCACGCCGGTTAGTCGCCCTCGGCCTCGACTTCGGGGGCGAGGAGCCCCTGCAGGCGGATGCCGCCGCTGTGGCTCGTCAAGGTGATCGCCGTGCCGTTCTCGCCGATCCGGATCCGCCCCTTCTTGAGCGGCGAGCCCGGGGCGCGGTCGATCGCGACGGAGTAGTCGGTGGTCACCGGGCCGCGCGTCTCGAGGGTGACGTCGGCGCGGGCGTCCGCGAGGAGGATGCACCGGATGTCGCCGGTCAGGGTCGACAGCTCGGCCGTCCGGCCGTCGCCCGTCGTGCGCAGCAGGGCCCGCAGCGAGCCGCGCTCGGTGCGGGCCGCAAGCGAGCCGGCGCCGTCGTAGACGACGTCGCCGCGGTCGCTCGTCAGCCGGCTCGCGGCCGTCATCTTCTCGACCTCGATGAGACCGCGGTCGGTCTCGAGCTCCAGCTCGAGCCCGGCGGGGACGAGCAGGCCGACGTCGATCCGCCGCCGCTTCCAGGCCTCGTCGGCGGCGCCCTCGTCGGGGGCGAACTCGACGACGAGCTCGTGGGTCGCGGCGCCGGGCGCGAAGCGGATCGACGGCCGCCGCGGGTCGTCGCGATGCAGCTGGGCGAGCGCCGTCACGTGGATCCGGTCGGTCGCCGCCCCCTCGACCCGGACGTCGCCCCACGGATGGCGGAAGCGCAGCGTGCCGGCCTCGCCGACGGCGAAGCTGTCGCTCAGCGAGTCGAAGAGCCAATCGGCAGTTTCGCCGGCCGCGGGCTCGGCAGCCTCGGGCGTCGCGGGCACCTGGCCGAAGGCCGGCCACAGGGCGCCGAGCGAGAGGACGATCGCGGCCCGGAGAGGAGGGCTCATCGTCCTTCGCCGGCGATTCCGCCGACCGTGTCGAGCGAAGTCCTCAGGGAACCGTGTTCGACCAGGCCGAGGTGTCCCCGCTCTCGAAGCCGTCCGCGAAGATCTGATCGAGGCTGAACTTGCCGATCCAGACGCTACGCTGGTTCGTGGCGTTGAGCCGCTGGTTGACGTACCAGAAGGTGCGGTCGTCCGTGGGGTCGACGTCCATCGAAGTGTAGTCGCCCCAGCGCTGGCTCGCGGTCATGGAGGCCACGCCGGGGACGAGCGTCAGCTCTTCCATCGTCATCTGGTTCAGCGGATCTTCGGCGCGGCGCGCCGTGACCCGGATCGCAGGGAACACCGTCTCCGAGCTGGCCGAGTAACCGAGAGCGATGTCTCCGTCGCCGTTCATCGCGATCGAGCCCATGAAGCGGTAGGTCTCGTCCGGGCTGTAGGTCGAGTCCTGGCGCAGGGTCCAGCCGGCGCCGAGGCTCAGGGGATCCCGCCGCAGCTCCCACCAGCGGGTGCCGCCCACGCCGCCGCCGACATCGACGACCTGGTTGGTGACCAGGGTCTCAGCCCCGCCGGCGTCGACCCGGTACTGCAAGCGGCGCAGGGCCCGGTTGAAGAGGGCGTCGATCAGGTTGTTCGTCGCCGGCTGCGGCACGCAGTCGCGCACCCCCGGAGCGCAGGGCAGCAGCGCGAAGGGAGCGGGGATGAGGGTCTGCTCGAGGGTGAACGTCGAGTTCGGCGGCGTGGCGAAGTCCACGTGGTACTCCCACAGCTCGAGGCGGGTCGTCGGGTTCGTGTTGTCCTGGGTCGCGTGGACGGAGCGCACGAAGGGGTTGGGCTCGCCCGCCGGCGGCGGGTTCGGGCCGTCGAAGTCGCCGGGGAGGATCCGGGTGACGCGGGGCGACGGGCCGTTCAGGTGCGGAATGGCGAAACGCTGGAAGGTGGCGGGCAGGCCGTCGAGCATGCTCAGGCGGTCGAAGGCGTAGATGCCGAGGTTAGGCGACTCGAAGGAGCCGACGTAGTAGGCGTCGGGCCAGACGCCGTACTGCGGGTAGTCGGGGAAGACGGGGGCCGAAAAGGCGTAGGAGTACCAGCCGTCGGTGACCGGATCCGGCCCCTGCGAGATGTAGATGCAGAAGGTGTTGCCGGTGATGTCGAACTCCGACATCAGAAAGCGGTCGGCGAAGTCGTCGTACTCGACGATCGGGTCGCCGTCGCCGTCCTCGCACGGCGAGGCGCCGCCTCCCCACAGGGTGTTGAGGATGGTCGGCGGCACGAGGTTGTTGCCGTCCTTGTCCCAGATGGCGAACCGCGAGGCGTTCACCATGCTGATGTAGTGGTTGGGGCCGACGCTGCCCACCGTGTCGGGCGGATTCGAGTTGGGCGGAGGATGGGCCTCGACGGCGAAGAGGAGACTGCCGGAGAAGAGGGGGCCCGTCTCCTGGCGCACGGGGTCCTGCCAGCCCTCGATCCGCTCCGTGGGGCCGTCCGACCAGACGAGCTCGGGCACGACCTCGATCGGATCCCCGGGCTGCCAGGCGGGCGCCGGCGGCACCGTTCTCAGGTCGACGTCGAGCACGAAGGGCACGACCGGGTCGCTCACGAAAACCCCGTTCGGGAGCGTCCGGCCGCCGTTCTGGGCGCCGGCCGGAAGCGCGAGCAGGATGGCGGCGACGAGTGCTGCGGTCGCAAGACGAGACGAGGATGTCGTGTTCATAGAGCGGTCTCCGGGTCGGTTCTTGTGGTGGCCTGAGATCTCGAGGGACCCTACATCATACAGGACTCGCCGGATCCGTCCGCATCCGCGCGCCTGGGCAGGATCCGGTCGATTTCTTGATCTAGCCCTCGCGCCCGGGCTCGACCCTCGGGTGCCCGGCCCAGTGGTCCATGCTGCGGTCCACTCCGAGCACGGTCGCCACGCGGTCCGAGATCCTGGTCGGGAGCAACGAGCG
>JAOTWP010000244.1 GCA_029862975.1 Acidobacteriota bacterium | reverse complement strand
GGCGGGGTCCGGCGGTCAGCCCTGGCCGCCGCCGTCCCTCGACCCGGAAGCCCAGCGCCGCGGCGTCGGCGACCGCCTGGCGGGCGACCCGGTCGCGATCCCCCGGGACGACCCCGGCCTCCGGCGCCCAGCGCGTCACGGCGGCGCCCGTGGCCGCGAGACCGGCGAGGGCGAGGGCGGCGAGGCTCCAGGCGCGTAGGGCCATCAGGTCAGGTACGGGACCCGGCGGCGATTGTTCGGCGAGCGTCTCTTCGGCGCGGATGGCTCCCGCCGGTCGCCGCCGGCGCTCATTCCGGCAGGGCGTCGAGCCGGGCGATCACGTCCGCCGTGAGGTCGATCGCCGGATCGACGAACACGATGCCGGCGTCGGGACCCGCCTGCAGGATGAGCTGCAGGTTCTTCTCGCGGGCCAGCTCGCGGACGAGAGGACCGAGGATCTCGTCGAGGGTCTTGAGGGCGGCCTGGGTGAGCCTCTGGGTCTCGCGCTCGGCGTCCTCGCGCGTCCGCTGGATGGCGGTCTGCTCCTCGCGCAGCTCGCGCGCCCGCGTCGCGAGCTCCGCCTCGGCGAGGCCGACGGCGCTCTGCAGCTCGCGTTGCCGGGCCTGAAAGCGCTCGGCCCGGGTCTTGAGCTCGGCCTGCTTCTCGGTGGTGTAGGTCTCGACGGCGGCGAAGGCGGCCCGCGCCCGGGTCGAGCTTTGAAAGACGAGGTCGAAGTCCACGACGCCGACGTTGACCTGGGCGGAGAGCGTGCCCGCCGTCAGCGTGGCGACGAGTGCGGTGAGGATTCTCGCGGTCATTGCTGGGTTCTCCTGGGGGATGGCGCTGTCGAAGCCCGGTAACAGTATCGCGGTGGCGCGCTCTTCCGCGAGCGCGGGCGCGGAGAGCGGGCGCCGCCACCGGGGGAGCGCTCCGGGCGTAGACTCTCGGCCGTGGTCCCCTGTCCCCCGCCCCGGCGCCGTTCCTTCGCCTGGCTCCTGCCGGCCGTCCTCGCCGTTGCCGCCGTCGCCGGGGCGCAGCCGCCGGGCGGCGGGCCGTCGGGGGCGCTGCGCGGCGAGGTGCGGTCGCCGGAAGGCGAGCCGGTCGCCGGGGCGCGGGTGAAGCTCGAGCCCTTCGCGGCGGACGGCGGGCACGTCGTCGAGGTCGCGACGGACGCCATGGGACGCTGGCGCCGGGACGGCCTCGCGGTGGGGCAATGGAGCATTTCCGTCGCGGCGGAAGGGTGCCGCACGACGAAGGGGCAGGTGTCGGTCGCGTCCGGCGCCAACCCGCCGCTCGACGTCATCTTGGAGGTCGATTCGGGAGCCGCGGTGAGGAGCTGGCTCGAGCAAGGCAACCGGCTGCTCGAGAGCGGCAGGCCGGCGGCGGCCCAGGCCTTCTACGAGCAGGCCTTGACGGTGGTGCAAGGCGCGCCGGCCGCCGAGATCCACGTGGCGCTGGCGCGGGCGCAGTACCTGCGGGACGACGCCGACGCCGCGGCGAGCTCTCTCGAGCTCGCCCTGCTCGCGGATCCGAGCGCCGAGGACGCGCGCCGCCTGCTCGCCGCGGTGCTGGCCGGCGCCGGCCGCGAAGGGGAGGCGGCGGAGTGGCTGGCCGTGCTCGACGGCGAGGGGCCCGCCGCGGCCGGCCGGTTGGCCTTCGGCTCGGAAGTTCCCGAGCGCCCCCTGGCCGAGCGGCCGACCGGCCGCTTCCGGGCGACGATCGACGCGCCGAGCGCCTACAGCGGCCTCGAGCTCCTGCTGGATCGACACGGCCCGGCGAGGGAGCTGGGCATCGACCCGGACGCGGCGTGGGATCCCGCCGGGGAGACGTTCGAGGTGTACGTGCCGCCGCCGGCGGCCGGCGCCGGGGCTGCGGAGGCGCCCTACGGCGTTTTCGTCTGGGTGAGCCCGACCGCCAACGGCGGCCTCACGGATCGCGAGATGATCCCCGTGCTCGACGCCACGCGGACGATCTGGATCGGCGCCAACCGGTCCGGGAACCCGCGCCCGCGCGGCGACCGCATCCGGCTGGCCCTGGACGCGGCGGCGGCCGCCATCCGCACCTACCCGGTCGACCCCGACCGCGTCTACGTCGGCGGCTACTCGGGCGGCGGCCGCATGGCCAGCAGCCTGGCGCTGCTCTACCCGGAAGTCTTCCGGGGCGGCGTCTACTTCATGGGCGCGGACCTCTATCGCTCGATCCCGGTGCCCCACAGGCCGGGGGCGATGTGGGCCGCCTGGAGAAAGGAGCCGTCGCCGGCGCTCATGGAGCGAGTGCGCGAGCGCAGCCGGTTCGTCTTCGTCACCGGCACTCACGACTTCAACCGCGCCGAGATGCGCGCGTACCGCCGGGAGTACCTGAGGGACGGGCTGGACCGGGTGACCTTGATCGAGATCCCGGACGTGGGCCACTACTACGGCTTCCGCGCCCGCGAGCTGCGGGAGGCGCTCGCGGCGCTGGATGCGGCCGCTCCCGTGAGCGCCGAGCCCTGAGCTCGGCCGGCCGCCGCAGGGGGCGTCTCGGGCTACGATGGGCGCCATGCCGGGCCGCGACGTGATCGAAGTGTCCGAGCTGAGGAAGGCCTACGGGTCGACGGTGGCAGTGGACGGCGTGTCGATCACCGTTCGCGAGGGCGAGATCTTCGGCCTGCTCGGTCCCAACGGCGCCGGCAAGACGACGACGATGGAGTGCGTCGAGGGCATCCGCAAGCCGGACGGCGGCTCGATCCGGGTTCTCGGCCTCGACCCGCGGCGCGACGAGATTGCGCTCGGCAGCCGCATCGGCGTGCAGCTCCAGCAGGCCCAGCTGCAGAAGCGCATCAAGGTCTGGGAGGCGGTCGGCCTGTGGTCGGCGCTCTACCCGCGGACCGTGGACGCCGACGAGCTCCTCGACCGCCTCGGGCTGACCGCCAAGCGGGATGCCTGGTTCATGAACCTGTCCGGCGGCCAGAAGCAGCGGTTGTTCATCGCCCTGGCACTCATCAACGACCCCGAGATCGTGTTTCTCGACGAGCTCACGACGGGCCTCGATCCGCAGGCGCGGCGGACGATCTGGGAGCTGGTGCGCGCCATTCCGGAGCGCGGGAAGACCGTCTTCCTGACGACCCACCTGATGGAGGAGGCCGAGCGGCTGTGCGACCGGGTCGCGATCATCGAGCACGGCCGCGTGATCGCGAACGACTCCCCGGCGGCGCTCGTGCGCAAGCACTGCCCGCAGCGGGCCGCGGTCTTCTCCTGCGACCGCGAGGGCGCGGCCGAGCTGTTCGCGCGGATCCCGGGATTCCTCGCGGTCTCGAGCGCGGGCAGCCGCTACACCGTCGAGGGCCAGGGCGACGACTTCGTGACCGAGGTCATCCGGTTCCTGTCCCGGGAAGAGCTGCACGTGGCCGACTTCCAGACGGTGATGCCGAGCCTGGAAGACGTGTTTCTGAAACTGACCGGGCACGGGATCCGT
>JAOTWP010000243.1 GCA_029862975.1 Acidobacteriota bacterium | reverse complement strand
CGACGGGGCGCTGCGGCGTCCGGGACGTCTGCTCGCCGCGGCCCTGCTCCTCGTGGGCGTGGCGGCGCCCGGCCTGACGCGCCTCGAGGTCGACAATTCCCCCCGCGCCTTCCTGGTCCGGGACGGCCGGCTGCTGCGCTCGCTGGACGATCTGCGGAGCCTCTTCGGCGGCGGGCCGGCCCTGCGGCTGGCGTGGAGCGGCGACGGGCTGTGGACCGCGGCAGGCCTCGCCTGGCTCGAGCGGGCGACGCGGGAGGCGGCCGCGGTCCCGGGCGTCGTCGCGGCTCACGGCCCGCTCGAGCTCGCGGGCTGGTGGGAGCCGGCGCGGCGTCCCTCCGAGGTCGGGCGGCGGCTGCGGGACGACCCGCTGGCGCGCGCCGGCGGCTGGGTCGACGCCGAGGGCGACTTCGCCTCGGTGCTCGTCGAGCTCGAGGCGGGGCTCTCGCGGCGCGAAGGCCGCCGGGCGCTCGACGCGCTCGTGACGCTCGCCCGCGCTGCGCCGGCCGGTCTGCGGGGCAGCGTCGTCGGGCTGCCGGCGATCGAGCGGGCGATGGATCGCTCGTTCGCCCGGCTGGCCCGCCGGCTCTTCCCCTGGCTCGGGATCGTCTGCGCGCTGCTGCTCGTCGCCGCGTTCCGCAGCGTCGTCGACGCGGCGCTGCCGCTGGCGGCGGTCGCGGTGAGCGAGGCGGTCCTGCTCGGCCTCATGGGCTGGTCGGGCGTGCGGCTCAACGTGATCAGCTCCCTGCTTCCGCCCGTCGTCTTCGTCCTCGGGCTGGCCGTCGCGGTGCATCTCCAGATGGCGTTCCGCTTCCATCGCGGCCGCGGTCTCGACCCGCCGGCCGCGGCCCGCGCCGCCGTGCGCGAGCGGGCCTGGGCGATCTTCTGGACCGCCTTCACGACCGCGGCGGCCTTCCTCTCGTTCGCCTTCAGCCGGCTGCCCGCGGTGCGCTCGCTGGGGCTGTGGACGGCCGCCGGCATCGGTCTGATCCTGGTCGCCAGCGCCCTCTTCCAGGCGCCCGCGATGGCGCTGCTGGGCGCTGGCTCGGCGCCCGCGTCAAGGCCGGGGATCGGGCCCCCGGTTCGGGCCTTCGACCGCCTCGGCGGCCGGCTCGGGAGGAGGCTGGCCACGCGCGCGGCGCTGCGAGGCCGATCGACGATCGCCGTCATGGCCTTGATCGGCGGGCTCGCGGCGGCCGGCCTGCCGCGGCTCGAGGTGGAGACGGGCCTGCTCGGCTACTTTCCCGCGGGCCACGAGCTGCCGGCCAGCTTCGCGGCGATCGAAGCGCACGGGGTGGGCGCGGTTCCGGCCGAGCTCGTGCTGCGCCTGCCCCCCGGCGCGGCGGCGGCGAGCTTTCGCGATCCCGAGCGCCTCGAGCGGCTGGCCGACCTCGCCGCGGCCCTGCGCTCGCAGGCGCCCATCCTCGGCGCAGTCGGCGCCGGCGACCTCTTCCGCGCCGCGGGCCGGAGGGCGATCGAGGGCGGCCCGGCGAGCGACGGCACGCGGTGGCTGGTCCTCGGTCTGCTGCAGACCGAGCCGGAGGCCCGCCGGCGCTTCGAGCAGCTGGTCACGGCCGACGGCCGCGACGCCCGGGTGACGCTGCTGCTGCCGGTCGCCGGCCACGAGGTCCTGCTGCCGGCCCTGGAGCGTGCCGCCGCGCGCGCCCGGGCCGACTTCCCGGAGGCCCGCGTCGAGTGGACCGGCGAGTACCCGCTGGTGCTCGCGGCGCAGCGGGACCTGCTGTCGACGATGGCCGCCTCGCTGGGCCTCACGGCCCTGGTCGTCGCCTCCGTGCTGGCCTTCGTGCTGCGCTCGGCGGCGCGCTGGGCGGCGGCCATGGTCGCCAACCTCTGGCCGCTGGCCGTCGCCGGGGGAGTGATGGGCTGGGCCGGGATCCCGCTCGACTCGACCACCGTGATGATCGCCGCGATAGCCCTCGGGGTGGCGGTCGACGACACCCTGCACACTCTCGGCGAGCTTCGCGCTGCGCCCGGCCGCAGCTACGCGGGCCGGCTGCCGGCGGCCATCGGCCGCGTCGCGCCGGCGCAGCTCCTGACGACGCTGATCCTCGTCCTCGGCTTCGCGGGCTGCGCCCTCGCGGACTTCCTGCCGATCGCCCGCTTCGGCCTGCTCACGGCGCTGGCCCTGGCGGCGGCTCTGGCCGGCGACTGGCTGCTGCTGCCGGCGCTGCTCGGAGCCCGCCGGTCGGCGCCGGCGCGGTCCGGGCCGCCCAACGCAGGGCGGCGAGGGAGATGGCGAGCACGGCGAGGCTGAGGACCTGGGCGAGGTTCGGCTGCCACCACGGTCGGCCGGGGAGCCAGCCGGCCGCGTCGGCCCGCAGGGTCTCGGCGACGAGGCGCCAGCAGGCGTAGAGGATCCCGAACCAGGCGGTGATCTGTCCGCCGTGGCGGCGTCGCGGATAGGCGCGGTAGAGGACGACGAAGATCGCCAGCGCCGCGGCCGTCTCGTAGAGCTGCACCGGATGCACGGGCAGGGCGGAGCTCTCGGCCGCGACCAGGCCGAGCGTCAGCTGGCTGTGCTGCGCCGGGCTCCCGGGAGGGTAGACGAGGCCCCAGAAGGCGTCCGTAGGACGGCCCCAGCAGCAGCCGTTCAGGTGGCAGCCGATCCGCGTCGTGGCGAGGCCGAGCGCCCCCAGCGGCGCGACGAAGTCGAGCAGCGCGAGCGGCTGCAGCCGCTTCCAGCGGGCGTAGAGCAGGCAGACGGCGATCCCGCCGGCGAGGCCACCGTAGTAGATGAGGCCGCCCGTCCAGGGCGCGAGCGCGCGCCCGAGACCGGCAGCCAGACCGTCGCGAAAGGTGTCCTCGAGATTCACCAGCACGTGGAGCAGGTGCGCGCCCACGACGCCGCCGGCGACCAGCAGCAGGCCGAAGTCGAACACCTGGGCCGGACGCAGGCCGATCGTCTTCGCGCGCGGCGCCCCGGCGAGGTTGGCGAGCAGCATGCCGAGAACCATGAAGGTGCCGTAGGCCGGGAAGTCCAGCGTGAGCCCCCCGGGCAGCGGGAGCTGGAAGAGGATCGGCTGCACGCGAGACAGTCTCTCATCCCGCCCGCCGGGGCACGAGTGGGAATGGCAGATCCGCCGTGGCGCGTCCGTCGCGTCCCCGTGGGGCCGCAGCGCAGGCCCGTCCATCCCTGCTGACACGGCGCTCGCATGTGCTATAGCATTCGCAACGACAACGCCCGAGCCTCGTCGAGTACGAAGCGATGGAGAGTGACCGGAGCGAGCGGGACAGCCGAGTGGTCGCGTGGGGCCTGCGCCTCCTGGCTGCCATCGCGCTGATCGTGGGGATCGGCATCGGTTGCTCGCTGCCCAGGAGCGGCCTGGGGACTCCCGGCGAGTACTCGTGCGAGTCGTGGATCATCAGCGCCGACGGCCATCGCGAGCGCGTCTCGTCGCGCGACACGGAGTTCGACACCTTGCTGGTGCGCAACTTCTGCACCAACCCCGGCGGCATGGGGATCACCGCCGAGGAGGTG
>JAOTWP010000099.1 GCA_029862975.1 Acidobacteriota bacterium | reverse complement strand
CCAGCTGCGGACGATGGGCTTGGAGTTGCGGCCCATCCACCACCACGGGCTCGGTCCGTCGCGGCGCTCGACGCAGGCCTTGCGGAATGCCCACACGCCCTGGTCGTAGTAGTACGCCCTGGGATACGACTGGCGCTCGGTCGAGACCTGGCGCCCGGGGTCGCCGTAGGGGCGCAGCAGCCCGTCGACGATCTCCAGTGCCCTCAGGGGGTGGTCGTCGGCCGCCTCCCACACGGTCATCACCGAGTCGAGGTCCGGGCGCTCGTCGAGCTCGGCCAGGCAACGGTCGATCAACTCGCCATCGATCATCACCGTGTTGCCGAGCAGGAGGACTACGTTGGCGAGGTTCGGGTGGCGCCCGTCGACCCAGCGCACCGCGTGCTGGATGACGTCGCCGTGGTTGACGGTGTCGCCGCCAAGCTCGCCGGGGCGTTCGATGACGGTGCAGCCCAGAGCTCGCGAGGCCTCGGCGATGGCGGTGCCGTCGGTCGACACGAAGACGGCGTCGATGCGCGCCGCATCGAGCGCCGCCTGGATGGGGTAGGCGACGAGCGGCTTACCCCCGACCGGGAAGACGTTCTTGTCGGGGATCGACTTGCTGCCGGCCCGCGCCGTGACGATGGCGGCGTTCATTCGTCGGGCCGGGCTTCTCGACTCTGAGCGGCGTGCAGCTCCTCGAGCACCTGCAGCAAGCCCTGCCCCATGTCGACGTAGCAAGTGGCGGTGAGCTTGCGCCCCACCCGTGGGCTGAAGGCGTAGGGCGTCAGCCGGTAGTGGCTGTCGCCGGGTGGCTGGTAGTCGACCGTCACCTCGCGCCCCAGGATCTCCGAGAACATGGTGAAGAGATCGCGCAGGCGCATCGGGTGGGAGCCCGAGAGGGTCAGGTGCTGGTTGGCGAACTCGGGGGCCAGCGCCTGGACGCTGAGCGCTGCCGCGTCCTCGACGTGGATGTACTCGCGGGCGTCGTCGGGCTCGCCGGGGTGAGCGATGGCGCCCTGCTCCAGGGCCTGGCGAAGCAGCCGGTGGACGCCGTTCGAGTTGTCGGCCCGCGGGCCGTAGAGACTGCCGTAGCGCAGCACCGTGTAGTCGAGGCCGAAGCGGCGTTGGAACTCCTCGACGTAGGCCTCGCACGCCTGCTTGCTGCAACGGTAAAAGCCTCCGGCGCGGCTGTAGACGTAGACGGTGCTGGCCAGCAGGAAGCGCTCGGCGCCGCCGCCGCGCGCCGCCTCCAGCGCGTGGACAGTGCCGACGAGGTTGGTGCGGGCGGTCTCGAGCGCTTCGTCGGCGGCGGTGTTGAGGTCCGACGCGGCGGCCAGGTGGTAGACGGCAGTGGCGCCGGCGGCCGCCGCGGTCAGGGCCTCGGCGTCGAGGATGTCGCCCACCACCATGCTCTGCCCGGGTCGCAGGTAGGGCGAGGGCCGGCGATCGAACACCACGACCTCGTGGCCCGCCGCCGTCAAGGCGTCGGCGATGAAGCTGCCGAGGAAGCCGGCGCCGCCGGTGACCAGCGCGCGCTTCACGCTCCGCCCTCCTCGAGGGCGCGCAGCAGGTTCTCGACCGCGGCCAGCTCCATCGCCACGCGCCCCTCGACGGCGTAGGAACCGATGTGCGGCGTGAGAACGACCGTCTCGAGCCCGGCCAGCGGTCCCTCGTAGGGCTCGCGCTCGAAGACGTCGAGGAATGCGCCCCCGAGATGCCCGGCGGCCAGGTCCGCGGCCAGCGCCTCCTCGTCCACCAGGCCGCCGCGAGCGCCGTTGACGAGGATCGCGCCCGGCCTCATCGCGGCGATCCGGGTGGCGTCGAGCAGGTGATGCGTCGCAACCGAGTGCTCCAGGTGCAGGGTGACGATGTCGGCGTTTTCGAGCACGGTGTCGAGCGAACCATACGTGACGCCATGGGCGTCGGCAAAGGTCCGGTCCTCGACGGGATCGCTCGCCAGGACCGCGACGTCGAACGGCGCCAGCAGCTCGACGAGGCGGCGGCCGGTGCGGCCGAGGCCGACGACGCCCACCGTCTTGCCGCGCAGGAGGCGACCCATGGGCTTGTCCCAACCGCCGGCCCGCAGCCCGCGGTCGGCGGCCGAGATCCTCCGCAGGACGTCGAGGATCCCGCCGAGGGCGAGCTCGGCGACGGCGTCCACGTGGGCGTCGGTGGTGCGTGCCACCAAGATCCCGTGCTCCGCCGCGGCCGCGAGGTCGATGCCGTCGAGGCCGACGCCGCAGCGGGAAATCACCCGCAATCGGGGCGCCGCCGCCAGCACCTCGCGGCTGAGCTCCTCGGTGCCGGCGATCAGGCCGACGGCGGGGCCCAGGAAGTCGCGACTCTCGTCCGTCGTCATGCGGCGGCCGTGGGGATTGGTGCGGACCTCGTGGCCGGCGGCGGCCAGCAACTCGAGCGGCCGCGGGTCGTAGCGCCCGAAGGAGGAAGTGGAGATGACGACGCGGGCCACGTCAGGCCCTCACGACGTTGCCGCTGGCGACCGGAAGCCGGCCCCGGGTGTCGACGACGAGACGGGCGTGGCGCACGACGGCGTCGTAGTCCACAGCCGCGTGATCGGTCACCAGAATGACGCCGTCGTAGCTCGCCACGGTCTCGGCGTCGAGCGGCACGGAGCGCTTCGGCGGCAGGTTCTTCCACGAGCGCATGCTCGGCGCTACGAGGACGTGGGGGTCGTGATAGTCCACCTCGGCGCCTTCGTCGAGCAGCAGGCTGAGGATCTCGAAGGCCGGGCTCTCGCGCGGGTCGGCCACGTCCGGCTTGTACGACAAGCCGAGCAGGAGGACGCGCCGGCCGGCGAGCGGGGCGCCGCCGAGCGCTTGCCGCAGTCGCGCCACGACGTGAAGCGGCATCTCGAGGTTGATCTGGCCGGCGAGCTCGATGAAACGCGGCGTGATGCCGTGTTGCCGCGCCTTCCAGGCGAAGTAGAAGGGGTCGATCGGGATGCAGTGGCCGCCCCAGCCGGGGCCGGGATCGAAGCGCATGAATCCGAAGGGCTTGGTCTCGGCCGCGGTGAGCACCTCCCAGATGTCGATGCCCATGGGCTCCAGGGCCAGCTTCAGCTCGTTGACCAGGGCGATGTTCACGGCGCGGAAGATGTTCTCCAGCAGCTTGGTCGCCTCGGCGGTGGCGGCGCTCGACACCCGGACCGTCTCGACCACGGCTTGCGAATAGAGCGCTTCGGCAAGGTCGCCGGAGACCTCGTCGACGCCGCCGACGACCTTGGGAATGGTGCGGGTGCCGAAGGACGGGTTGCCCGGATCCTCGCGCTCCGGCGAGTAGGCGAGGAAGAACTGCTCCCCGCAGACGAGACCGCCGGCGCCGAGGATCGGGAGCAGCAGCTCTTCGCAGGTTCCGGGATAGGTCGTCGATTCGAGGATGACGAGCTGTCCGGGCCGCAGGCTGGCCGCCACCGCCTCGGTGCTCCGGCGCACGGCGGTCATGTCCGGCTCGCGGTTGGCGTCGAGCGGCGTCGGGACGCAGATCAGCACGGCATCGGCCTCCCCGAGGCGTCCGAGGTCGGAGGTGGCTTCGAGCCTGGCGAGGTCGCGGGCGGCGTGTACGCGTTCGGCCGCGATGTGCTCGATGTAGCTCGCGCCGCGGTTCAGGGCCTCGGTCTTGGCGTCGTCGGTGTCGAACCCGAGGACGCGAAAGCCGGCCTCGACGAGGGCGAGGGCCAGGGGAACTCCGACGTAGCCGAGTCCGATGATCCCGACCCTGGCGTCGTGCTGCGCGATCTGCTGGTGCAGTCGTTCGGCGATGTCGTTCACTGGACTCCCGGCACCGGGTTGCGCCTCGTCGCGGGGAGCCTACGGGCGCACTTCCGGATCCGCGGCGAACCGCTTCGCGCGCGCCGGATCGGGACGAGAAGCGGGTTTCCCGGTGGCGGCTAGGGCTGGCGCGGCGACGCCTCGGACGGCGGGTGCTCGATGATGGCTCCCGACACCACTCCGGCCGCCACGGCAGCCAGCGGCGGCACGAAGCCGAAACCCACCACGCAAGACCGGCAGAACTCGTCGGGATGCAGCACGTCCGCGGTGTCGATACGGGTCACGATGCCGTCACAGAGCCAGTGGAACACCTCCTTGTTGGCTTGGGCGACCGACGTCTCGCCGACCGTGAGGTTGTCCGCCCAGCCACGCTCTTGCGGGGTCAGGTCCTGACGGCAGTCGTTCTCCCGCACCTCCGTGAGCAGCGTCGGCGAACGGCCGCGAAACTTGCCGGCGGCGTCGTAGACGGCCACGTAGTACTCGGCGGCCTCCTGGTTCTGCGATTCGAGGTAGTCGCGGAGCCGGTCGAAGTCGAAACCCTGGGCCTCGACCCAGTCGCGGGTCCTGAGCACCTCCCACCACTCCTCGGTGAGCTCGTGCTGCTCCCGATCCTCGGGCCGAGGGAACGTCGACCAGAACTGGTTCGGCGCGGAGGGATCCATCGCCCCGTAGTAGAATGCGCCGACGGGATTGAGCCGACGGTAGTAGAGGCGCACCTCGTCACCGCCTGCCACTCCCTCGACCCGCGCCTCGACGGCCCCGTTGTCCTCGAGTGGCAGGCACGCAAGCTGCTCGACGTCGAATACCGGCTGAGCCGTCAGCGAGGGGCTCAGACAGACCGTCAGCACGGCTGCGGCGAAGCAAGATCGGGACATCATGGCGCTCCCTCTAAATGCGAGTTGCTGGCATCCCAGTGAACATGAACTCCCCCCTGAACCAACGCAACTCCCCCCTGAACCAACGCGCCTAGCTTAGTTTATCGGCGCTCGGGCGTCAACGTCGTGTTCCGTAATCGCCGCCCAGGATGAGGCCCACATAGCGATCGACGATCTCCGAGCGCTTGAGGCGGGGAAGCGCGCGGCGCATCACCTGGGCCGCTGCTGCCCGGTCGCCTGTTTCGTAGAGGGAGACCGACAGGTAGAACAACAGCTCCGGCCGGTCGTCCGGCAGACTACCCGTCCTCAGCAGGTCCGCTGCCTGCTGCCACTCGGAAAGGCGGTAGGCGGCCTCGCCGGCGACGAAGAGGGGCCCGGGAGCGCCGGGGTGCTGCTCGCTTAGCCGCAGGGCCGCCGCAAGGACTTTCTGTATGAGAGTAATCGTGCGGGCCCGGGTCAGCTCGTCGCGCAGGGCGTCCACGGCCTCGGCTAGGCCCGCCCCGGCGGGCTCGGAGGCGTCCTCCGCCGACCGGGGAGCGGTGTATGGCGGGAGCGGCTCGATCTCGGACTCCGCCGGAAGGGCGGCGGCGATCTTCTTCTCGCGCCGGGCCAGGGGCCGCGCCTCCCGCGTTTCGGGGGGCAGTGAGACGACGATCACGGCGGCCTCGACCCAGCGCTCGGCGCCGGTTAGACAGTCGAGGTACTGGGTGAGCTCGTTCGTTGGCAGGCGTCGCACGTCGCACGACGGCAGGAGGTCGAGGGCGGTCTCGCAACGCGCCGACTGCAGGTAGGCGCGCCCG
Source organism: Acidobacteriota bacterium (assembly GCA_029862975.1). GTDB lineage: Bacteria > Acidobacteriota > Thermoanaerobaculia > Multivoradales > JAHEKO01 > CALZKB01. The sequence goes on along the minus strand of JAOTWP010000099.1, from coordinate 9,784 downwards.
CGCAGACACTCCAAGTGGACGTTGCGGGGGGTGCCGACGAGGGCGCTCTCCAGCGACTCGATCGCCAGCCGGCCGTCGCCGCCGGCCACCTGCGCTTCGGCCAGCATCACCGCCCACGACGGGTCGGCCGGGTTCTCGCGCGCCAGGCGCTCGAGCTCGGCGCGGCGCTGGCCGGCGGAGAGGGACTGCAGGCGCAGCAGCTCCTTGTCGCGGATGAATCGGGCGAACGCGGGCGAGGCGCGCAGCGCCTCGTCCGGCACCCACGCGATGACCCGCGCCTCGAAGTCGTCGTGCAGCTCGCCGGGCAGGCTGGCGCGCGAATAGCCCGCAAAACGGTCTTCGATCTCCGTGATGCGGTCGAAGGTGGCGTCGAAGGCCTCACGGTCGCCGACGGCGGCCTGGGCGAGGGCCAGGCGGACGAGGCCGGCGCCGAGCAGCCGCGGCTCGTCCATGAGGCCGAAGCAGGCAATTCGCAGGCGCTTCGCCGCCTCGGCGTAGTCGCCGGCCGCGTAGAGAGTCTCCCCCTGGCTCAAGGCCTCGATGTAGAAGGGGTCGACGGCCCCGAAGGCGGCTGGTGCCGCCAGGGTCAGCCAAGCCGCGGCGAGGGCCGCGGTCCGCTTCCAGCACCTTGGCATGTCGGTTCTCCCGCTAGGCGGCCGAATCGACCTGCGACTCGGCGTAGGCCTCGTAGCTCTGGTAGCGGCGGTCGTAGTGGTAACTGCTGCCGGGTCGGTAGCGGTTCAGCACCATGCCGAGGATCTTCACACCGGACAGGCGCAGCTGCTCGACGCAGCGCCGGGCGGTGTCGCGCTCGATCTGGTTGGCGCGGAAACAGAGCACCACGCCCTCGGAGAGCGTGCCCGGCAGGATCGCGTCGCTCACTGCCAGGATGGGGGGCGAATCGATGATCGTGAAGTCGAAACTCTTGCGTGCCCAGGCGACGAGCTGGCGCATGCGCTCCGAGGCCAAGAGCTCGGACGGATTGGGCGGGTGGACTCCCGTCGGCAGCAGATGGAGTCCGGGGAGGCCGGTGTTCTGGATCAGGGTGGACGGGTCGGCTCCACCGGCCAGGCAGTTGACCAGCCCCTGGCCGTTGGCGACCGAGAAGATGCGGTGCAGGCGCGGCTTGCGCAGGTCGCCGTCGAGCAGCAGCACTTTCTTGCCCAGCTGGGCCATGACGATGGCGAGGTTTGTGGCGGTGGCGCTCTTCCCCTCGCCGGCCTCGGCCGAGGTCACGGTGACGACCTGGAGATCCTCGGCGCTGGACAGCAGCAGCGAGGTCCGCAGCGAACGGTAGGCCTCAGAGACGGCGAGGCGCGGGCGGGTCTCCGGCAGCATTTCGATGGCCACAGGGCCCTCGTCCTCTGTCGTTCTCTTGCCACCCTTGCTGCCGGTCCTCTTGCTACGGCCGTAGCCGTAGTAGGCGCGTTGGCCGTAGCCTGCCCCGTCCGAGCCCATGTCGGGGATCGCCGCCAGCAAGGGCAGGTCGAGAAGGCTCTCGAGCTCCTCGCCGCTCTTGATCGTACGGTCGAGGATGTGGAAGAGGAAGACGAGCGCCAGGCCGACCATGAGCCCGCCTGACGCGCCCAACGAGACGTTCTGGCGCAGCGACGGGCGGAACGGCCCGCCAGGCACCAGCGCCTTGTCGATGACGTGGACGTTGGAGCGCGTCTGGGTCTCGACGTCGGCCGACAGGGAGGCCTGCGATTGGCTCTCGATCAGCTCGCTCAGCCGTTCGCGCTTGGCGGCGAGCTCCATCTGCATGTTGGTGAGAGGCAGGACCTCAACGTTGAGGGCCAGGCTCTGCTCCTGCGCCTCGGCGCGCTGCCGGCTGATGCGGTCGACCAGCTGGCGCGCCGCCTCCCACTCGGTGCGCGCCGCCTGGCGCAGCTTCGCCGCCTCGGCGGCGACCTCGCGCTGATAGCGCTGGCGGATGGTCTGGACTTCGGAGTCGAGCTCGACCATCTCGGGGTGGTCCGGTTTGAAGGTCTGCAGCCGGGCCTGGTAGTCGCGCTGCCGGCTCTCGAGCTCGTTTCTGAGCGTCTCGAGAGCCGGCCGGCCGAAGTTCTCGGCCACCAGGAGGTCGCGCATGCTGGCCAGCTCGTTGAAGCGCTGCTGCTTCGCGAGGGCGGTGGCGGACGCCGTTGAATACTGCTCGTTGAGGCTCAGGATCCGCTGGCCGACGACGCCCGCGCCAGCGTCCGTGGCGTTGACCTCGGCCTCGCGGCTGTATTTCTGGATCCCCACCTCGAGGGCCTCCACGTCGCGCCGCAGGTTCTCGATCTGGCTGCCGAGAACCCTGTTGGCCTGCAGGAGCGTCTCGGAGCGCGACTCGATCCCCCAGTCGATGAAGGCGTTGGCGAAGCCGTTGGCGAGATCGGCAGCCAGCTTGGGATCGGTCGCGACGTAGACCAGGTTGAGGAGCTCGGTCCCTTCGATCGGATTGACCGTGAGGCCTGAGATCAAGCGGTTGGCGAGCGCCGCCTTGTAGAGCTCGTCCTCCTGGGCGGTGACCGGCTCGCTGCCCGCTTTGCGCCCCTCGCCGACGAAGGCTGGGTCGGTGTCGAGGCGCAGGTCCTCGATCACCCGCTCCGCCAGCCCGCGGCTGCGCAGCAGGCGATACTGGGTGGGGAAGTACTTCATGTTGGTCCACTGCTCGATCCACGGGTTCCGGTCCGGGGAGGGGACCAGGTTGCGCGGCTCGATCTGGATCTGCGTCGTGGCGCGGTAGAGCTTGGGCGAGATGAGGTAGTTGACGACGCCGACCGCGATGCCGGCGGCGACCGCCGCCGCGATCCACGGCCACCGGCCGCGGACCAGGCGCCAGAGAGTCTTCAGGTCGATGGCCTCGATGCCTCCAGAGGAGGAGAGGCCGAACTGTGGGTCGCCCAACCGGCCTTCCGAGCTCACAGGAACGCCTCCTTGACGACGATGAGGTCACCATTCTCGAGCTCGATGTCGGGATCGCTGCCGGCCAGGATGCGGCGGAAGTTGGCGACGATCTCGAGCGGCTGGTCGGCGCCGCGGTTGCGGCGGATGACCAGCTTGCTGGCGGCGCGATCGGTCAGCCCGCCGGCGCGAGCGATGGCCGTGAGAAGCGTGGCGCGTTCGGTCCCTTTGATGGTCAACGCCCCCTGGCTCGAGATCTCGCCCAGGAAGTAGACCGTGATGTCGGAAGCGACGGGGACGGTGATGGCGTCATGCGCCAGGATCGGGATGTCCAGGGTTCGGTCGCCGCGCTCGATCAGGGCGGTCAGGTCGACCTCGAGCTCGTCGGTGAGCCCGTTGGCGCTCGTGCGCCGGACGAGCGCCCGGCCCTGGCTGGACGGGTCGAGGCCGCCGGCTGCGGCGAGCGCCTGCGAGAGGCGCCAGGGGCCGTCGAGGTAGATGTTGCCTGGCTGGCCCACGGCGCCGGTGACCATGACCGGCTGCGAGCGGTGCTCGGTGATCTGGACGTCGACTGTGGCCTGTTGCAGGTACCGACGCTCGAGCGCTGTCTTCAGGAGCGTCGCCACCTCGGCCGGGGTCCGTCCGGCGATCTCGATCTCGCCGACCAGGGGCAGGACGATGGTGCCCGACGGCGACACCCGGCGCTCGACGGCGAGGTCACCGTCCTCTAGCACCTGCACCGCGACCTCGTCGCCGGGGCCGACGCGATAGGTCGCCTCGGAGGGGGTCTGTGCCCTCAGCGGGCAGGCCAGCGCCGCGGCCACAACCACGAGGATCGCGGCGGCGCGGCGCCAGAAGAGGAGCGCTCCGACAAGCCAGGCAATCTCCACCAATTCAGATTAACACAAGGCCCAGCAAGGGTTCTCGTCGCTCGGCGTCCTTGCCGGCGGTGTCAGAACGGGAGATCCGGGAGGGCCAAACGGACCGTCGAGAGGATGCTCCCTAGCGAGCGGTCGAACTCGTCGTAGTTGGAGTCGATCTCGGTCTCGGTGTATCCCAACCGCAGCTCGAGGCCCCAGCGCAGCGGCACCTCGACCGTGAGCCCGTATGCCGCGTTGTCGTCGACCCGCCCGGGGTTGACCCCGTTGCCGCTCTCGAAGTCGTCGCTGCCGGTCTGGGAGAAGATCCGCACTCGCAGGCGCTCATCGTCCCCCCAGCCCAACGCCAGGCCGGCGCGGTTGCTGGCAAAGTAGGCGCTGGAGTCGACGCCGGAGTAGACGATCTGCCGGCCGCCGAAGGCGCTGACCGAGGTGCGGACGCCCAGGCGCAGCGTCGCGGCGAGCGAGCCGACGACCTCCTCGACGTTGCGCAGGCTCGACCCTGCGGTGAAGTCGAACCTGCGCTGGCCGATCTCGCCCCTGAGCTGCAGCCGGCTGCCGGGGACTTGGAACGACAGGAAGGGAGACCTCCCGCTGCTGGAGCGGCCGTCGGGATCATCAACGAAACTGGTGTCGACCTGCCGCCAGCCGACACCCAGGCCGAAGGTCCCGGGCACGTCGTAGGTGACCCCCAGGCTGACGCTGTCCTCGTTTCGCGCCAGGAATCCCAGGTTCGGCGCCCGCTCCTCGAGTTCGGCGGCCGTCGGGTACCGAGTCTCGCCGGCGCCGACCGAGCCGAAAAGCTGCCAAGGTCCGCGAACCCTGACCCGGGCGTCGAAGGCGACTCTGTCGTGGCGCGTCGTGGTCGGGATCCGCAGCTCGTTGTTGAGCGCTTGCTCGGTCTCGGTGCGGCGGACGCTGAGCTCGGTGGACAGCCGATTGAAGAGGCCGAAGATCCCGGCGCCATAACTCCAGTTCAGGCGGCGCAGCATCGCGTTGTCGCGCCACCAGGCGTAGCTCGGACGCACGAAGACGGCGCCCACGAAGTCGCTGCCCAAGGGAACGTAGGCGTCGAGCCCGGCCGCGGCGCCGCCGCGCAGATCGGACTTGCGCTTGGTCTCGTCATTCTCGTCGAAGACGTTGTTGCTGTACTCGAGGTCGCCGATCGAAAGGCGCGGCTGCAGGCGCCAGCGACCGAGGTGCCACGGAGCTGCCGCCATCCGAACGCGCATCTCCTCGCGCTCCGGCGTGTCGGGCGGCGCGAGGTCCCCGGGCGCCGTGTACTGGCTCACCTGGGCGCCAAGCGGCACGGCGACGAGCGCGAGACCGGTGGCAAGCCAGGACGAGCGCGGTTTGCCGCGCGCCCTGCGTGGGGTAGCCTGGGCCGACATCGCGGCGGATCATACCCGCTGCGCTTCGCCCCACGACATCCGGTCATGCGCCATCTGCCGCTCGCTCTGCTCGCCGCGCTCATCCTCTGGGCACCAATCCCCTTCGGAAGCGTGACCCCCTGGGGAGTCGTGGTGCTGATCGCCGGCGTCTCCCTGGTGACGCTGTCCGTGGCGGCGACGGGGAAAGTGGCGCTGGGCGACCGGCGGGGGGTAGTGCTGGGCCTCGCCGGGCTAGGTGCCCTCGGCTTCGGGCAGGCGGCCGCCGGCCTTTCGCTGGCGCCGGTGCTGTCGCGCCAGGCGGCCGTCGGCTGGTGGACACTGGCGCTGTTGTTCGTGGCCGCGATGCAGATCGCGGGGCGTCCTCGAGCTCGTCCGGTGCTGCTCGTGGCGGTGCTGACGGCGACCGCCTTCCAGGTGGTCTACGGTGGGCGGCAGCTCGTACGCGACCCCTACAGCATCTGGGGCCGGGCGGCCGGCGGACCTGGGAGGTTCCGCGGCACGCTCGTCAACTCCGATCATCTGGCCGTCTGGCTCGAGGTCGTCATGGCCATCTGCCTGGCCTGGACCTGGTGGGCGTGGCGCCGCAGCCGGCGCGAGCCGCGGTTCGTCTACCGCCTCGCCTGGCTGGCGCCGCCGATCGCGTGCTGGCTGGGGAGCGCCCGCGCGGTAGTCGCCACCGGCTCGCGCGCGGCGCTGGCGGCGGTGGTCCTGGGTGCGGTCTTCCAGGTCGCCCTGCTCGTCGCCCCGAGCGGTCGCTGGTGGATGTCGGCGGCGCTGCTCGGGGCCGTCTTCGTGGGGGGCGTCGCCGTCGTGGCGCGCGGCCCGGCGCCCGATCTCGGCCGGCAGCTGTCACGGCCGCTGCACGAGGTGGTTGCGAGCGAGCGCTTCGCGGTGTGGGGCCCGTCCTTCGAGCTGTGGCGCGGCGCACCGCTGCTCGGCACCGGCCTCGGCACGTTCGAGGAGGCGTTTCCGCGGGTACAGCCGCCGGAGCTGCAGCGGAACCGCTGGGGACGGGCGCACAACGATCCGCTCGAGCTGCTGGTCACCGGAGGGCTGGTCGGAGTCGGCCTGCTCGCCTGGGCGCTCTGGATCCTGGCGCGGCGGCTGTGGGCAGTCTACCGCTCGGGCACGCTACCGGCGGCCCGGGCCGCCGCCCTGGCCGGGCTCGCCGCCCTGGCTCCGGTGACGCTGCACGAGGGAGTGGACTTCGGTCTCACGGTGCCGGCCAACGCCGTCCTGCTGACGGTGCTGCTGGCGGTGGGCGCGGCGGGGCCTACCGCGGCGGAGCGAGGAGCCGCACCTCTGCGGTCGCCGTACGGGCGCCCTCCTCGGCCCGGATCTCGAGCACGTGGCGGTGCGGCGCAACCGGTACGGTGAGCTCGAAGACCCGGCCGTCGAGAGCCGGGACGACCGCGACGACCGAGCCGTCCCAGGTCAAGGTCAGGACGCCGCGAGGCTCGCCGCCGGTGGCGATGCGCAGGCGCACGCCGTCGGCTGCGGCAGCCGGCAGCAGCTCGAGCTCGGAGACCGGGCCCCCGGTCGTCCAGCCGCGTGGCGACCATTCGCGCCGCGCCTGGCTCTCGAGCCAGGCCTCGGCGCTGGCGACCTCGTAGGCGTCGCCGGCGGCCAGCGCCGCGGCGCGATGCCATTCCCAATAGCGGATCGAGTTGCGGCCGGCGAGCGGTACGGAGTCCATCAGCCTCCGGGCTTCGCGGGTCTCGCCGCGCTCGGCTAGCAAGCGCGCCTTGAGCATCACGTAGGGCGTCCACTCGGCGCGGCCGGCAACGTCCGCCGTCCCGGTGTCCTTGAGGTGGGCGCGCTCGATCGCTTCGGCGTCGCGCAGGGCGCCAGCGGCGGCGAGCGCCCAGGCGCGGACCGGCGGCGCCAGGTCGCGGCCGAGGCTCACCAGCCGCGCCAGGCTGTCGGCCGACAGCGGGCAGCTCTCTGGCAGCGAGCAGCGGTCGAGGGCCCAGTCGAGCCAGGCGCTAGTCCACCGCGCGCCGGCCTCGGCGCCGGTGCTCGGGGGGATGCTGGACAGGACCCGCTCCATGACCTCGACGTGAGCGCCATCGGGCTTCGCCTGGCCCGCGACCCAGAGGAGAAGGTCGAGTCCCTTGCGGTAATCCCCCCAGCGCAGGCGGGTGGCGGCGTCGTCGAGGCGCTCGGAGAAGAACGCGGGGCGCGACGCGTCCGCGCGCTCGCGCGCGTCGCAGTAGCGCTCCCAGTCCCCCCGGCCGGCGAAGTAGCGCATCGGCACGCTCCACGCCGCGGGGTGGTCGGGCACGACCTCGAGCGCCTGGCGCAGCGATGGCGCCGCGCGCAGCCAGGCGGGGGCCAGCAGCTCGAAGGTGGTGGAATCCCGGAAGGCCAGGCGCAGGCGCTCGATGGCCGCTGAACGCTCCTCGGCCGTCAGGACCGACCAGTTGCCGAGGTCGGTGGCGACGAGGAAGCGCAGGGGCTCGGGCTGCACGGGAGCCTGTTCGTGGGCGAGACGCAGCGGCTCCAGCCAGACGCCTTTGTCGCGCATCAGGCGCGGGTCGTGGCGCCTCGACCTCCGCAGGTACTCGCTGCCGCCGATCACCAGCAGCGCCTCCCAGGAGCGCGGGCGCTCGGCCAGGCTCTCGACGCCGAGCCGGTGGGCGACGTCGAGGCGCTCGAGGCCACGCGCGCGCTCGGCCGCCTGCGCGGCGGCCGGCAGGTCGAGGACCCAACGCGAGTCGAGCTCGTCGGCGAGGAGGGCGCGGGCGAGGCGCAGGGCGGCGCGGGTGGGGCCGGCGTCCCGCCGCATGCCCTCGACGAGGCCGGGGCGGCGACTGGCGGCACCGGTGCTCTCGGCGATCTCGGTGAGCTCCCGGAAGCGCCGGTGCCAGTCGAGGTAGAGCTCGACGGCCAGCCACAGCACGACGAGCGTCGCGGCGGAGATGCCGAGGCGCAGGTACCGATTCCGGGGAGCGACCGCTGAGCTGGAGTGGGTCACGAGGTCCGCTATGCTAGCTGACCTCTCGCAGCCACTTCTTCCGTGCCTCGCTTCCTCGCATCGCACCTCCCCACCTTGCTGTGGAGCGCCCTGGTCGCCCTGCTCTTGCTGACGTCGGGCGACCTCGGCGCTCCGGTCAGGCCCTGGCTGGCGAGCTTGGGGGTGCCGGGCGCCGACAAGGTGATTCACGGCGGGCTGTTCTTCGTGGAGGCCGTCTGCTTGTGGCGGTCGTTGCGTGCAGCGGGCGTCGGGCCAGGCGCGGCGTCCTGGGGAGCGGCCTTGGGGGCGGCCGTCTTCGGGCTGGTGCTCGAAGTGGCGCAGCTGGCGGTGGAGGGGCGGTTCTTAGAGACTGGGGACCTCGTGGCCAACGCCATAGGGGCGGCGCTGTGGCCGGTGGCTCGGCGCCTGGGTCGGCGGGACTGATCTATACTCCCGTCGCTATCGTGGGCCGGTGATCGTTTGCCACGGCGGATTCCCCTGGACGGAGCTGGGCGCCACCTCCGCCGGCCCGGTCGAGCAATGACCGGACCCGCAATGCCAGTGCAGCCATGAAAGTCGTCGAGCATCTCGAGCGCGCCGAGGGGCCGTTGATCTCGTTCGAGATCATCCCGCCCCTGCGCGGCGGGAATCTGGCGACGCTGGTCCGGCTGATCGAGGATCTGGCCCGGTTCGAGCCGCCGTTCATCGACATCACCAGCCACGCGGCGCAGGTCAGCTACGAGGAGACGCCGGACGGCGGCCTGGAGCGCCGGGTCAAGCGCAAGCGGCCCGGGACGCTCGGCGTCTGCGCGCTGATCCAGAACAAGTACCACATCGACGCGGTGCCGCACGTGCTGTGCGCCGGGTTCACCCGCGAGGAGACCGAGGACTTCCTGATCGAGCTCAAGTACCTCGGAATCGACAACGTGCTGGCGATCCGCGGCGACGACAGCGGCTACCAGAAGCCCCTGAAGTTCGGTCGCAGCGCCAACAAGTACGCCGTCGACCTCGTGGAGCAGATCGCGGCGATGAACGCCGGCACCTACGTCGAGGAGGGGCTCCTCGACTCCGAGCCGTCGAGCTTCTGCGTCGGCGTCGCCGGCTACCCCGAGAAGCACTTCGAGGCGCCGAACATGGCCGCGGACGTGCGCTGGGCCAAGGCGAAGATCGACGCCGGCGCCGCGTACATCGTCACCCAGATGTTCTTCGACAACGCGCACTACTTCCGGTACGTCGACGAGTGCCGGGCCGCCGGCATCACCGCGCCGATCATCCCGGGGGTCAAGATCGTCACCACCAAGGAGCACATCCGATCCCTGCCGCGCACGTTCTTCTGCGAGATCCCCACGGCGCTGGCGGACGCGGTCGAGGCGGCGGGGAGCAACCGCGAGGCTGCCGAGGTCGGCGTCGAGTGGTCGGTCGCCCAGGCCCAGGAGCTGATCGACAAGGGGGTCCCAGCGATCCACTTCTACGTCATGGCCAACGCCCGCGCGGTCAGCAAGGTCGTCAAGCGCCTGAAGCTCTGACCGCCTGACCCACTACCGATCGGCGTCGGGCATTGACGGGCGGCGTGCTGCTGGTTAGTCTCGACGGAGCATCTGGAGCGGTCCGGCGCGAGCCGGGCTCGGCAACCTGGGACGGACACCCAAGGTGCCTCTTGCTGGAAGGCG
>JAOTWP010000098.1 GCA_029862975.1 Acidobacteriota bacterium | reverse complement strand
GATCTCCGACCTGGAGCTTCCCGACCTGGAGCTTCCCGACCTGGAGCTTCCAGAACCGGAGCTTCCCGGCCCGGAGGCTGCCGGCCTGGAGCTTCCCGAGCTCGAGGTTCCCGAACCTGGGCTTCCCGAGCTCGAGCTTCCCGAACCTGAGCTTCCCGAGCTCGAGGTTCCCGAACCTGAGCTTCCCGAGCCCGAGCTCCCCGAGCTGGAGGCGACGGAGCCGGAGCTGCCCGGGTGGGAGGCACCCGAGCCCGAGCTTCCCCGGGGCGGTACACCGGAGCTCCAGAGCGCCGAGCGCGAGAGCTGGGCCCCCGAGCTCGCGGAGCGGGCGGCCGACGTCGCGGCAGCGGCGGCGCGGCCGCCGGCCGCCGGCGCCCTCGCCGAGTCCGCGGGCCGCGGCGGGGAGCGCGGCCTCAGCACCGAGGACGTCGAGCGGGTGGCGCGGCGGGTCGTGGAGCTGCTCGGCCCCGAGACGGTTCGCGAGGTGGCCTGGGACGTGATTCCCGACCTGGCGGAGATCGTCATCAGGGAGCGGATTCGCGAGCTCGAGGCCGAGGCCGAGTAGGCCGCCGGCAATTCCGAGCCGTCGACCGGCGCCGGGCCCGCGGCCCGGGGATTCCCGACCATGGACAAGACATTCGATCCCGCGTCGTACGAGCAGAAGTGGCAGCGCTGGTGGAGCGAGCACGGCTTCTTCACGGCCGAGGCTCCCTCCGCCAAGCCCCCGTTCTGCGTGATGATCCCGCCTCCCAACGTCACGGGAAGGCTCCACATGGGGCACGCCCTGCAGTCGACGCTCCAGGATCTGCTCACCCGCTGGCACCGGATGCGGGGCTTCAACGCGCTCTGGCTGCCGGGCACCGATCACGCCGGGATCGCCACCCAGCTCATGGTCGAGCGGCAGCTCGAGTCGGAGGGCACGAGCCGCGCGGAGCTCGGGCGGGAGGCCTTTCTGGAGCGGACCTGGGCCTGGAAGGAGAACTACCAGGGCAACATCCGCAGGCAGCTCGACGCGCTCGGCGCGAGCTGCGACTGGACCCGCGAGCGGTTCACCCTCGACGAAGGGCTGTCCGCCGCCGTCGCCGAGGCGTTCGTACGGCTCTACGAAGAGGGTCTGATCTACCGCGGGGAGTACATGGTCAACTGGTCGCCGGGCCTCGACACGGCGATCTCCGATCTCGAGGTCGAGATGCGCCCGGTGGCCGGCAAGCTCTACCACGTGGCCTACCCGGTCGCCGGCGAGGAGCGCCGAATCGTCGTGGCGACGACGCGGCCCGAGACCATGCTCGGCGACACGGCCGTCGCCTATCACCCCGACGACGAGCGCTACCGCGATCTCGCCACCCGGCACGCCATCCTGCCGCTCGTGGGACGCGAGCTGCCGTTCGTCGCCGACGAGGCGGTCGAGCCCGGCTTCGGGACCGGGCTCGTCAAGGTGACCCCGGCTCACGATCCCACCGACTTCGAGATCGGACGCCGTCACGGCCTGGCGAGCGTTCAGGTCATCGACCGGCGGGGGCGGATGACCGCGGCCGCGGGCGAGGAGTGGGCGGGCCGCGATCGGTTCGAGGCCCGCGAGGAGGTCGTCGCGAGGCTGCGCGCCGGGGGCTACCTGGTGGCGGTGGAGGACTACGCCCACAACGTCGGTCACTGCCAGCGCAGCAACGTGCCCATCGAGCCCCTCGTGTCGATGCAGTGGTTCTGCGACGTCTCCGGGATGGCGGAGAAGGCGCTGGCGGGGGCGGCGGGCCGCCGGCTGGAGCTCGTTCCCGAGACCTGGCGCAAGACCTGGGAGCACTGGCTCACCAACATCCGCCCGTGGTGCATCTCCCGCCAGCTGTGGTGGGGACATCGCATCCCGGCCTGGTACACGCCCGCCGGCGAGCTGGTCGTGGCGCGCGACCGCGCCGCCGCCGAGCGCCTGGCGGGCAGCGCGGAGCTGGAGCGCGACCCCGACGTGCTCGACACCTGGTTCTCCTCCGCCTTGTGGCCCTTTTCTACCCTCGGCTGGCCCGCCGCGACCCGCGACCTCGCGACCTTCTACCCGACGAACGTGCTCGTCACGGGCCACGACATCCTGTTCTTCTGGGTCGCGCGCATGGTGATGACGGGGATCCACTTCACGGGCGAGCTCCCCTTCCGGACGGTCCACCTGACGGGACTGGTTCGCGACGCCGACGGCCAGAAGATGTCGAAGACTCGAGGCAACACGGTCGATCCGATGGAGCTCGTCGCGGAGTACGGGGCCGACGCGCTGCGCTTCACGCTGGCCGCCCTCGACAGCCCGGGGCGGGACATTCCCCTCGACACCGAGCGGATGGCGGGCTATCGCGCCTTCGGGAACAAGATCTGGAACGCCGTGCGCTTCAGCGTCTCTCGCACGAGCGGCGCGAGCGTGGAGCCCGATCTCGACCCGGCCGGGCTGGCGCCGCCCGAGCGCTGGATCCTGTCGCGGCTGGCGAGGGTGGAGATCGAGGTCAACGAGCGCTTCGGGTCCTACCGCTTCGACGAGGCCTGCCGGGCCCTCTACGGCTTCTTCTGGGGCGAGCTGTGCGACTGGTACATCGAGCTGGCCAAGCCGGCGCTGCTCGGCGAGCAGCCGGACCGGCCGCGGGTCGCCACGGTGCTCTTGACCGCCATCGAGCGCAGCCTGCGGCTGCTGCACCCCGTCATGCCGTTCCTCACCGAGGAGCTGTGGCAGCGGCTGCCCGGCCGGGAGCGGGTGCACGCCGCCACCATCGCCCTCGCGCCGTACCCCGCGGGCGAGACGGCCTGGCTCGACGACGGCGTCGAGCGGGAGGTGGCCGCGTTCATGGACGTCATCGGCTGGCTGCGCAACCGCCGGGCGGAGCTCGGCACGAAGCCGCGCGATCCGGTCGAGGTCGTTCTGGCGTGCGCCGACGGCGACCTCGCCGCGTTCCTCGGGCTCCAGGCCCCTCTCGCCCGGGCGCTGGCGGCCGCGAGCCGTTGGGAGGTGGTCGAAGAGCTGCCGCAGCGAGGTGCGGCGGCGGGCGCGAGCCGCGACCGGGTCGGGGGAGTGGACCTCGTCTTGCGGGTGCCGGGTCGCGACCTCGCGGCGGAAGAGCGGGCTCGCCTGGACGCCGAGCTGGCGGAGATCGAGCCGCAGATGGCGCGCCTCACGGACCTCCTCGCCAACGCGGGCTTCGTTTCCAAGGCGCCGGACCAGGTGGTGGAGAAGAACCGTCAACGGCTGGCCGAGCTCGCCCGCCGGCGCGAGGGGATCGCCGAATCGCTGGACCGTCTCGACCTCTAGCGGCTGGCGGGCGGGGCGTGGACTTCCGGGAATGGGCGGACGACCTGTCGCGTTGGGGCGCGACCCGCGCGCGGAACGTGATGCTTCTCGACACGGTGGACTCGACCCACCGTTGCGGCCGTGCCGTCGCCGCCGAGGCCCTCGAGCTGGACCTCACGGCCTGGATCTTCGCCCTCCGGCAGCGCGCGGGTCGCGGCCGGCTCGGCCGCCCGTGGTCGAGTCCGGCCGGCGCCGGGGTGTACGCCTCGTGGGTTCTGCGGGCGCCCCGAGCGAGCCTTGCGACCCTGCCGCTCTTGGTCGGCGTCGGGCTGTGCGAGGGGCTCGGTGCGCTCGGCTTCGGCTGCGGGCTCAAGTGGCCCAACGACCTGCAGATCGGCGGCGCCAAGGTCGGCGGCATCCTCCTCGAGAGCCGCGGTCGCTGCGATCCCGCGGTCGTGGTCGCCAGCTTCGGCGTCAACCACAGCCACCGTCGCTCCGACCTGCCGGCGGCCGGCGCCGCCAGCCTGGCGCTCCTCGATCCCGGCCGGCTGCCGAAGCTCTCCGCGCTGACGAGGGTGCTGGCCGAGGCGGTGGAAGAGGAGCTGGCAGGCCACGGGGCGCGCCACTCGTGGAACCCCCGGCACGCCGTCGAGCGCTACTCGGCGTGGACGGTCCACCGAACCGGCGACAGGCTGGAGGTCCGCAGCGGAGACGAGGTGTGCGCCGGCGAGTTCGTGGGCTTCTCGGCCGGGGGGCATCTCAGGCTGCGGACGGCGGCGGGCGAGCGCCGCTTCGTGGCCGGCGAGGTCGCAGGCCGTGCCTGAGCCCGCCAGCGAGGAGCTGCTCTACTTCCGCGCCATCGAGGATGCCTTCATCCGGCTGCGCGGCGCGCCTTTCCTGCTGTCGCCGGGAGACTGGCGGCTGGCCCAAGGCTGGTACGCGCGGGGAGTGCCGGTCGAGCTCGTCGGCGCGGCCCTCGAGGAGGTCTTCGCGCGCCGCGCCGAGCGCGGGGAGAGCGGCAAGGTCCAGAGCCTGCGCTACTGCGCGGCGGCGGTGGAGGAGGCGTGGCGGACGCGTCGCGAGCTCTCCGGCGGCCGGGCACCCGACGACGACTACCGGCTCGACGTCGCCCGCCGGCTGGAGCGGCTAGCGCAGCGGCTGCCCGCGACGCTGGCGCGGCGCGGCGGCTGGCGCCGGCGAATCCGCGCCGCCGGCGTGGAAGCCCGGTCCGCCGAGACGGCGCTGGCGGAGCTCGACCGCGAGCTGATGGACTCTCACCTGGCGAGCCTCGAGCCGGCGGTGCGGGCGGCGCTCGAGGCCGAGGTCGAAGCTTCGTTGGCGCGGCTCGGTCCGGAGCTGGCGGCCGCCGTCGCGGCGGCCGACCGCGAGCGGCTCGTGCGGGAGAACGCCCGGCGCGCCGCCGGCCTGCCGCTCTTGTCCTTGTTCTCGCCGGACGCGCTCTAGCCGCGCCGGCCGGCGCGAGTCCGCGTCCGGGCGTCCGGGGCGCCGGGGTGGCCGGACGGCCCTGCGAGAACGGCGCGGCCCGTCCCGTCCTGTCGAGGTCGTGGATGGGAAGGGCAGCGAGAACGGCAGCGGGAACGGCAGCGGGAACGGCGGCTCCCCCCCGGGCTGGAGCCGGTCGCTGTGGGCGGCGCTCGGGCTGCTCGCGGGGATCGCGGCGAGCCAGGGCCTGCCGCGGCCGGCGATCGCGGCCGCCGTGGCCCTCGGCGGGCTCGCCGGCGCCCTGCCGTGGCGCCTCGGCGCCGCCCCGCTGGGGCTGGCGGCCGGGCTCGTCGCGGGGTGGTGCGCCGCCGTCCCGCCGCCGGCGGACATCGCCCTCGGCCGTCCCGTCGTGGTCACGGCCCGGCAGGTGGGCGACTGGGAGCTCCTCGACGATCGGTGGTCCACCGCCGCGCGGCTCGAGACCGTCCGCCAGGGCGCCCGCGTGCGGCGCTGGGGCGTCGACGTGCGCATGACCTTTCCCGGAGAGGGCGACCCGCCGGGCCGCCGCTGGCGCCTGCGCGGCGACCTGCGCCGGCCGCCGGCGCTGGCCAACGGGGAGGCGGCGCGGGCGCCACCCTGGCTGCTGCGGGTCAAGAGCGAGAGGCTCCTGGAGCGGCTTCCCGCGAGCTCCGCGGGCGGCCGGCTGGCGGATTCGATGGCGTCCCTGCGGGCGTCGCTGCGCGGCGCCCTGGCCGCGGTCGCTCCGCACCGCCCCGGATCGAGCCTGGCGCGCGCGCTGGCCCTGGGCGACGCGGCGGCGCTGCCCGAGCCTTTGCTTCGCGGGCTGCGCCGCACCGGCACCGCGCACGTCGTCGCTCTCTCCGGCCTCCACCTCGGGGTGATCGCCGGCTGGTGCGCTCTCGCCGGGCGCCGTCTCGGCCGCCGGCGCCGCTTCCTCGCGGTGCTGCTGGGCACCCTCGCCTACCTCGTCCTGGGCGGAGCGCGGCCTAGCCTCGTGCGGGCCTGGATCATGGTCGCCGCCGCCGGCGCCGCGGCGCTCGCCGGGCGCCCGGCGCGGCCGGCCCACGCCCTGGCGTGGGCGGCGGCGCTCCTGGCGGCGCGGGAGCCGGGCTGCGTGCGGGATCTCGGCTACCAGCTCACGTTCGCGGCCACGGGGGGCGTTCTGCTCGGCCTCCGGATCCTGCCGCGCTGGTGGCGGCGCGCGCCGCGCCCGGTCGCCGTCGCTCTCGGAAGCTCGATCGGAGCGCAGATCGCCACGCTGCCCATCGCCGTCTCGACGTTCCACTGGCTGCCGCTGTGGGCCTGGCTCTGGAACCTCCTGATCGTGCCGGCCGTCGCTCTGGCGGTGCCGTTGTGCATGGCGTGGACCCTGCTGGCGGCGGCCTGCCCGCCGGCGGCCGCCGCGACGGTGGCGCCGCTCGACCTGCTCGCCGGCTGGCTCGCGCTGCCGGCCTCGCTGCCGGCCGGCCTGGGGGGCGGCCTTCCCTGGGCGGGAAGCGGCTGGCCTCCCGCCGCGGCGCTCACGGCGCTCGTGGTCCTCGGCCGCTGGCCCCGCTGCTGCCTGGCCGCGGCGGCGGCTGGCGCCATCCTCTACGCGGCGGCCGGCGCCCCGGCCGACGGCGGGACGGCGATCCGCTTTCTCGACGTCGGCCAGGGCGACGCGGCGCTGATCGACGACGGCGGCGCCGGCCTGCTGGTCGACGGCGGCGGCTGGTGGCGGCCGGGGCTGGCCGAGAAGGCGCTCCTGCCGGCTCTCGGCCGGCTGCGGCTGCGGCGGCTCGCGGTCGTCGTGCTCAGCCACGGCGACCGCGACCACTGCCGGGGTCTCCTGGAGCTCGCCGGCTACGTCCCGTTCGGCGAGGTCTGGCTGGCGCCGGGCACGGCTCGCTCCGACTGCGCGCGGCGCCTGACGCTGCTCCCCGGGGTCCGGGTACGCCCTTTGTGGGCCGGGGAGCGGGCAGGCTGGCAGAGCTGGCGCTTCGAGGCGGTCAGCCCGGAGCCGGGGCGCCGCGGGCACGGCAACGAGGACTCCCTCGTTCTGCGGGCCACGAGCCGCGGCCGCTCCGTGCTGCTGACCGGCGACATCGGGAGCCGGACGGAAGGGCGCCTGCTGCGGCGGCCGGAAGGCGCCCCGGCCGCGCTGTCGCTGCTCAAGGTGGCGCATCACGGCAGCGCCTCCTCGTCGTCGACGGCGTTCCTGCGGTCCGTCCGCCCGCGCCTCGCCGTCATCTCGGCGGGGCGCTCCAACCCTTTCGGCCACCCCGCGCCCGCGGTTCTCGAGCGGCTCAGCCGTGCCGGCATTCCCGTCCTGAGAACGGATCTGTCCGGGCTCGTCGAGGTGCGCTGGCACGGTCCTCGCGCCTGGCACGTGTCGACCCCGGGGGCGGGCGGCTAGCGGGCGCTCTACAATCCCGGAATGAGCGGCCGCGACGCGAGGGCAGGGGCGATCGGGACCCTGATCGTCCTCGGCCCGACGGCGGCGGGCAAGAGCGCCCTGGCCCTGGCGCTGGCCGACCACTACCCGATCGAGATCGTCAACGGCGACTCGCTCCAGGCCTACCGCGGCCTCGACGTCGGGACCGCGAAGCCGGGCGCCGCCGAGCGGGCGCGCGTGCCGCACCACCTGATCGACATCCTCGACCCGTCCGAGCCGTTCTCGGCGGGCGAGTTCCGGCGCCGCGCCCTGCCCGTCATCGAGGAGATCCGGGCCCGCGGGCGCCTGCCCGTCGTGGTGGGCGGCAGCGGCTTCTATCTGCGCGCCCTCACCGCGGGCCTGAGCGCGATCCCCCCGGTGCCGGGCGCGCTGCGGCGGGAGGTGGCCGCCCTGCTGCGGCGGGAGGGGCTGCCGGCGGTCCGCCGCCGCCTCGCGTCTCTGGACCCGGAAACGGCCGCGCGGGTGGCCGCGGACGATCCCCAGAGAACGCTGCGCGCCCTCGAAGTGGTGCTCGCGACGGGGCGCGGCCTGGCCGACTGGTGGCGCCGCGAGCCGCCCCGCGCCGAGCTCGAGGTCCTCGGCCGGATTGGTTTGACCCTGCCGCGAGCGCTCTTGTACGATCGCATCGCCCGCCGGCTGGCGACGATGGTCGCGGACGGCTGGGTGGAAGAGGTGGTCGGGCTGCTGGCCGGCGGATGTCTACCCACGATGCCGGCGTTTCAAGCGATCGGTTATCGCCAGCTGGTTCGGCATATACGGGGAGAGTGGTCTCTGGAGAGGTCGCTGGAGGAGACGGCGAGAGAGACGAGACGGTTCGCCAAGCGCCAGTTGACGTGGTTCCGCCGGGAGCCCGACGTGGATTGGATCGAGGGGCGATCGTTGGCCGAGGCACTCCCCCGAGCTTTGGAAGCGATCAGCCGGCGCATTGGGGGAGTAGAATGACCAAGCCGAACATCAACATCCAGGACGGATACCTATTCCAGAACCTCAAGGCCAGCACCGTCATGGACGTGGGGCTGGTGACCGGGCGGACTCTGCACGGTCGCCTCCGCCGGTTCGATCGCTTCGCGATCGTCCTCGAGCAGGAAGGGAGAGAGGTCTTGGTCTACAAGCATGCCATCGCCACGATCGAAGAGGCTCCGTAGCAGCGGACGCCAGGGAGCGCGATGGCTTCCTCTTCCCCTGTTGTTGCTCCTCCCCGGCTGTCTGGCTCCAGCCGGCCGCCCGGCGACGGCACCCCCGCCGGCGCCGCGGCAGGAGCCCTATCTCGTCCACCCGGCGACGGGTCACGGAGGGGAGCTCGATCCGGCCTCGGCCGCCGCGTTGGAGCGGGCTTTTCGCGCCTTCGTTCGCGGCGGCGAGCCGGGCGCGGCGCTGGCCGCGGCGCTCGAGCTGCAGCAGTGGCCTGACGCTGCCGGGCCGGCGACGGTGCTGGCGGCCCAGGCCCGGTACGCCGCCGGCTCGTGCGCCGCGGCGGTCGATGCCCTCGCCCCGCTGGCCGCGGCCAGCCCGCGCTACGTGGCCGCCCAGCTGCTGCTGGGCCACTGCCGCGAGGAGCTGGGCGACCTGCCGGGAGCGGCCCTGGCGTACTGGGAGGTCGCGGCCGACTCGTCGTGGGCGGCGGCGCGCGGGAGCGCGATCGGTGACCGGGCCCGGGACGCCGCCGTGGCCCGGATCCGCGGCTGGGTGGCGGCCGGCGACCTGGCAGCCGCCCGCGGGGCGCTGGCGCAGCTGCGGCGCTGGGCGCCGCAAGACGTCGAGACGCTCGCCGCGGTCGGTGGGCTGGCTTCCTCGCTCGGCGACCGCCACCTCGAGCTGGAAGCGACGCGGGCGATCGTCGGCGCCGGCGTCGACGATCGATCGACGCTGGAGCGGCAGGCAAACCTCGAGCTCGAGGTCGGCGACGCGGGCGCCGGACTGCGGATCCTGGAGGACCTGGCGCGCCGCAATCCCGACGACCCCGCGCTGACGGCAAGCCTAGGCCGGGCCCGCTTCGCCTGGCGGCTGACGATGCTGCCGCCGCCGGCGCGCGAGCTGGAGAAGAGCCCCGCCCTGAACCGCGGGGAGCTCGCCACCCTGTTCTACTGGGTGTTCCCGGCCGTCCGCTACACCCGTCCGGCCGAGGCGGTGATCGCCAACGACGTTCTCGACCACGTCCATCGCACCGAGATCGTCCGCGTCGTCAACCTGGGGATCATGGAGGTCGATCCCAACCTCCACGCGTTTCGGCCGGACGCGGCGGCGCTACGGGTCGACGCCCTGCGCGGCCTGCTGCGCCTCTTCGAGCGGGGGGGCGAGGGCGAGTGCCTCGGCGGGACCTCCGTGGGCCCGTCCCTGTCGATCGAGTCCGCGTGTCATCTCGCCGCCCGCTGCCACCTGCTCGCGGAGCCGGGAGACTGCCTGCCGCAGGCCGCCCTCTCGGGCCCGACGGCGATGTCCCTGGCCAGTCTCGCGGCCCAGCGGTTGGAGGAGGATTGAACCTCAACGTCCCCAACCTGGTGACCCTGATCCGGATGGGGATCATCCCCCTGTTCGTCATCGCGCTGCTCAACGGGGAGTCGGGGAAGGCCCTCGCGCTCTTCGTCGTCGCCGGCCTGACCGACGCCCTCGACGGATTTCTCGCCAGGGTGTTCGAGCAGTCGTCGCTCCTCGGAGCCTACCTGGATCCGATCGCCGACAAGCTGCTCTTGACGAGCGCCTACATCGTGCTGACGTTTCCGAGCCACAACCCCGGCCAGGTCCTCGTCCCGATCTGGGTGACGGTGCTGGTACTGGCCCGCGACGTCCTCATCCTGGTCATCGCGCTGGTCTTGTGGATGGCCCTCGGGCAGTCGAAGTTCACGCCGACGAAGCTCAGCAAGGTCAACACGGTCGCGCAGATCGTCGGCGTCGTCGTCGTGCTCCTGAGCGGGATCTCGCCGGCGATGGTCGCCCCGGCCACGGTGTGGGTCTACGCGGTCGCGGGACTGACCGTGCTGTCGGGGCTCGACTACATCTACCGCGTCAACCAGATGGTCGCCGGGTCGGATGCCGATGCGTAGGCCGGACCCGGCGATCCTGCGGCTCGTCGTCTTCCTGGGCAGCCTGGCGGCGGTCCTCACGCTGCTGATCGTCTTCCGGCGCATCTTCCAGCCGCTGCTCCTGGGCCTCGGACTGGCCTACCTCTTCGATCCGCCGGTCAGCTGGTTCGAGCGCCGCGGGCGCTCGCGGACGCTCGGCGTCGTCGTGCTGGCGGCGGTCTTGATCGTGGCCGCCGTCGGCACCCTGCTGTTCGTGATTCCCGCCATCGGCGAGCAGCTCGACAACCTGGCGGACAGGCTGCCGCGCTATCAGCAGCGGATCCGGGAGCTCGTCAAGCCGCTCTTCGATCGCGTCGAGGCGCGCTACCCCGACGAGGTGGGCGACCTGCAGCAGCGCTTCGTCGATGGGCTGCGCGAGAACCTGCCGAAGCTGGCGGGAGCTCTCGGCCAGCGCCTGCAGAGCCTCTTCGGCAACGTGCTCGACTTCGTCCTCTTCCTCCTCAACCTCGTGTTCGTGCCGGTCTTCGCTTTCTACCTGCTCGTCGACTGGCCCAAGCTCAAGAAGGGAATCGTGGACCTGATTCCGGTGCCCTACCGGCAGGTCACCCTGGCGCGGGTCCAGGAGGTGGACGCGGCGGTGGCGAGCTTCCTGCGCGGGCAGCTGACGATCGCCCTCGTCCTCGCCGCCATCAACGCCACCGGCTTGGTGGCGCTGGGCGTTCCGTTCGGCCTCGTCCTCGGGCTGATCTCCGGACTGGCGAACATGATCCCCTACATGGCCCTCGTCGTCGGCCTCGCGCCGGCCCTCGTGCTGTGCTGGGCCGAGCACCAGAGCTGGGCGCTTCTCGCCGGCGTGATCGCCGTCTTCGGCGGCGCCCAGCTGCTCGAGGGCACGGTCTTGAGCCCGCGCATTCTCAGCAAGAGCGTCAACCTCCACCCGGTGTGGGTGCTGCTCGCGATCATCGCGGGCGGCAGCCTCTTCGGCTTCGTCGGGCTGCTCGTCGCGGTGCCCTCGGCGGCCGCGATCCAGGTCTTCGCGCGCCATTGGCTGAAGCTCTACAAGGACTCGACGATCTTCGGGAGCCCGCCGCCCGAGCCCGGCGGAGAGGGGCCGGCAGGGGCCTCCGGCTAGCGGCAATCGGGTCTGATAGCCTGCCTGCGGTCCGCGCTTTCCCGGGGCCGCCCCCAGGCGCCATGTCCGACTTCGTCCATCTCCACCTGCACAGCCAGTTCAGCCTGCTCGACGGCGCCAACCGCCTGGACGACGTCCTGGCGCGCGCCGGGGCCGCCGGCATGCCGGCCGTGGCGCTGACCGACCATGGCAACCTGTTCGGAGCCATCGAGTTCTACAAGCGGGCGCGCAAGGCCGGCGTCAAGCCGATCCTCGGCATCGAGGCCTACGTCGCCCAGGGCAGCCGCCACGACCGGGACGCCGCGCGGCGCGCCAACAACCACCTCGTCCTTCTCGCCGAGAACGAGACGGGCTTTCGCAACCTGATCAAGCTCACGTCGAGCTCCTACCTCGAGGGCTTCTACTACAAGCCGCGCATCGATCACGAGCTCCTGCGGCGCCACAGCGCGGGCCTCATCTGCCTGTCGGCGTGCCTCAAGGGCGAGGTCAACGAGCGCATCACGGCCGGCAGGATCGGCGAAGCGGAGAAGGTCGTCCGCGAGTACCTGGACATCTTCGGCCAGGACCACTACTTCCTCGAGCTTCAGGACCACGGGATCCCCGACCAGCGGCACGCCAACGAGGCGCTGCGCGGCCTGGCGCGGCGCAACGGCGTGCCGCTCGTCGTCACCAACGACTGCCACTACCTCGAGAAGGACGACGCTCGGGCCCACGACGTCCTGCTGTGCATCGGGACGCAGCGCAACGTCGACGACCCGGACCGCCTGCGCTACGCGTCCGACGAGTTCTACCTGAAGAGCGCGGAAGAGATGTCGCGCCTCTTCCCGGGCGACGGAGCGGCCCTCGACAACACCGTGGCCATCGCCGAGCGCTGCGAGCTCGCGATCGACATGAGCTCGTTCCATCTGCCCGACTTTCCCGTGCCGGCGGGGGAGACGCTCGACTCCTATCTGACCCGGGTGACGAGGGACGGCCTCGACTGGCGGCTCTCGGAGCTGCGCCGCCGGGGCGCCTCCGTGCTCTCCGAGATCGGCGAGGAGCCCTACCGGGAGCGCCTGGCGCTCGAGCTCGGCGTGATCCGGGACATGGCGTTCGCCGGCTACTTCCTCATCGTCTGGGACTTCGTGCGCCACGCGCGGGAGAACGGCGTGCCCGTGGGGCCGGGGCGCGGCTCCGCCGCGGGCTCGCTCGTCGCCTACGCCCTCGGGATCACCGACATCGACCCCCTGCAGTACGGCCTCGTCTTCGAGCGCTTCCTGAACCCCGAGCGCGTGTCGCTGCCCGACATCGACATCGACTTCTGCATGCGGCGCCGCGGCGAGATCATCCAGTACGTCGGCGAGAAGTACGGGCGCGATCGGGTGGCCCAGATCATCACGTTCGGCACCTTGGGCGCCAAGGCCGTGATCCGCGACGTGGGCCGGGTGATGGGCCTGCCCTACGGCAAGGCCGATCGCATCGCCAAGCTCGTCCCGGACATGACGCGCTCCCTGGCGGACGCTCTCGAATCGGTGCCGGCCCTGCGCGAGGAGGCGGCCGGCGACCCCGAGGTCGACGAGGTGCTGGCGATCGGCGCGCGCCTCGAGGGGCTCACCCGCCATGCCTCGCTGCACGCCGCCGGGGTGGTGATCGCCCCCCGGCCCATCGACGAGCTGGCGCCGCTCTACAAGACGAACAAGGACGAGATCGTCACCCAGTGGGACAAGGACGTCATCGAGGACCTCGGGCTCCTCAAGATGGACTTCCTGGGCCTGCGCACGCTGACCGTCATCGCCGACACCCTCCGGATGCTGGGCCACCAGGGGGTCGCGCTCGACCTCGACGAGGTGCCCCTCGACGACGCCGAGACCTTCCGGCTCTTCTGCGAGGCGCGGACGAGCGGGATCTTCCAGTTCGAGTCGAGCGGCATGCGGGACCTGCTGCGGCAGGTCCAGCCCTCGCGCTTCGAGGACCTCGCCGCGCTCAACGCGCTCTACCGTCCGGGCGCTCTCGAGGGCGGCACGGTGAAGCAGTTCGTCGAGCGCAAGCAGGGCAAGAAGAAGTCCCGCTACCTGCTGCCGCAGCTCGAGCCGATCCTCGAGGAGACGTACGGCATCATCGTCTACCAGGAACAGGTCATGCGCATCGCCCAGGAGGTCGCCGGGTTCACCATGGGCCAGGGCGATCTGCTGCGCAAGGCGATGGGCAAGAAGATCGCCTCGGTGATGGAGGAGCAGAAGGGCAAGTTCCTCGCCGGCGCCGAGGCCAACGGGGTCGATCGCCGGAAGGCAGCCCAGCTGTGGGACTACATCGCCCCCTTCGCCGGCTACGGCTTCAACAAGAGCCACAGCGTCGCCTACGCCATGCTGGCCTACAAGACGGCCTATCTGAAGGCCCACCATCCGGTCCCGTTCATGGCCGCCATGCTGACCTCCGAGATGTCGAGCAAGGACAACGTGGCCAAGTACATCCGCGAGTGCCGCGAGATGGGCATCCCCGTCCAGCCGCCGGAGGTCAACGAGAGCAGCTGGTCGTTCACGGCCGTGGACGACGCGATCCGCTTCGGCCTGGGCGCGGTCAAAGGCGTCGGGGAGTCGGCGGTGGACGCCATCCTGACGGCGCGCCGCGCGGTGGGACGGTTCGAGAGCCTCGCCCACTTCGCGACCTCGGTCGAGCTCGGCGCGCTCAACTCCAAGGTCTTCGACTCCCTCATCAAGGCGGGCGCCTTCGACGGCTTCGGGGTGCCGCGAGCGGCACTCGCCGCGGTGCTCGAGGAGACGCTCGGCTACGCCCAGCGCCGGCGGCGGGAGCTGGCGGACGGCCAGGGCACCCTCTTCGGGGGCGACGAGCTGCCGGCCCCGGAGCCGAACCCCGGGATCGCCGACTGGGGGGACCGCCGCCGGCTGCGCTTCGAGAAGGAGACCCTGGGGTTCTATCTCACGGGCAACCCGTTGCGCGAGCATCACGACCAGCTCGTCGCCCTCTCCTGCAAGACGATCGGCCAGCTCGCGGGCAACGGGGAGAGCAAGGTGACCGTCGGCGGCATCGTCTCCGGCGTGCGCCAGTCGAAGATCAGGAGCGGACGCAACGCCGGCCGGGTCATGGGCCGCTTCCTGCTCGAGGATCCCGAAGGCTCGATCCCGGTGGCGGTGTTCGCCGACCAGTTCGAGGCCTACGGCTCGCTGCTCGAGGAGGACGCGATGGTCCTCGTCACGGGGGTGGCGCGCGACCGCGGCTCCGGGCTCGAGATGACCGCCGACGAGATCGTGTCGCTCGACCGCGCCCGGCAGAGCCTGATCGCCGAGCTCGAGGTCGAGCTCGCGGGCGACCTGCCCGGGTCGGCCCTGGTGGCGCTGCGGGAGCTGCTCATCGACCACGCCGGCGACGTGCCCATACGCTTCCTCGTCGCTGTCAACGGCAGGGCCGTCCGCATCGCGCCCCCCGATCGTTTCAAGGTGCGCTACGCGCCCGAGCTGGTCGCCTCCATCGAATCGATCGTGGGCGTGGGCCGGGTCCGGCCCGTCGGCGTCTGAGCGGGCGGGCGCCGCGCCATGCCGTCCGACGCGAGCTTCCGGCGGGCCGCCCGGCGGGTGCTCGCGCCCGAGGTGCTGGCCGATCTCGAGGCGGCCTCCCGGGTCGCCGCGACGGTCGGCGCCCCGGTCCTGCTCGTCGGCGGCATGGTTCGCGACGTGCTGCTGGGGCGGCCGAGCTCCGACCTCGATCTCGTCGTCGTCGGGGAGCCCGGAGCCCTGGCGGCGGGCCTCGCCGCGGCGCTGTCGGGGCGCGTGGCCGCCACGAGCGAGCTTGCGACCTGGCGCCTGGAGCTGCCCGCCGGGCGACGGCTCGACCTGGCCGCCGCGCGGCGCGAGTCCTACCCGGCCCCCGGCGCGCTGCCGGCGACGGCCCCCGCCGATCTCGCGAGCGACCTCGCCCGGCGCGACTTCTCGGTCAACGCCATGGCCTTGAAGCTCGGCCGGCGCT
>JAOTWP010000097.1 GCA_029862975.1 Acidobacteriota bacterium | reverse complement strand
GAAACCGCCCGATCTTCCGCGGCCCGATCCGCCGATAGAGGCCCTCGTAGACGGCGTCGTCGATGCTGATCGTGAGCTTCCTGGACATGTACGTGCACTATACGTAAAGGCTTGCGACAAGGCAAGCCCGCCGGAGCGGAAGGAAGCAGGCCCCGGGTACTTCGGCGGCGAGAAACAATCTGCCAGTCGGGTAAGCGGTTGGCGACTAGCGCCGAGGTCGGTGCCTCTAGGCGACTGTATGCGCCGGGATGTGCTCGAGCTCTCGCGCAAGGCGCTGCTGGGCGTGCCACAGGTCGTGTGCGCCCTGCATCCTCAGCCACAGATCCGGTCCGTTGCCGCAGAAGCGGCCCAGCCTTACCGCCATGTCGGCGCTCACCGCTGAGCTGCCGGACAGAACGCGGTGCAGCGCTTGCCGGGAAACACGAAGCTGCCGCGCAGCCTCCGAGACGGACATCCCAAGAGCCGGCAGCACGTCTTCCCGCAGGATCTCGCCGGGGTGAGTAGGTTCTCGCTCTCGCTTCATCGTGCCTCCGCTAGTGGTACTGCTCGAGGTCGACTCGGAAGGCGTCACCGTCGCGCCACTCGAAGGTCACGCGCCACGGACCGTTGACCGCCACCGCCCATCGTTCCGGCTTTCCTCTCAGTTTGTGGAGGTTGAAGCCCGGCAGGTTCAGATCTTCCACGTCTCCCGCTACGTCGATCGCGTCGAGCCGTCGAAGGGCACGCGCACGGAGATCCGCTCGCACCCTGCGGCTGCCGCCGCTCTCGAACAGCTCCCGCAGCCCCTTGTGTCGGAAGCTGCGAATCATCTTGCAGAGCGTAGCCTGTGACGCAACAAGCTGTCAACTCTTGAGTTACAATAACTCAGTCTTCTCGGCCAGCGGCCTCCGATCCACTGAATGGGGTTCAGTCGGACAGGGTGGCTGCGGTCGCCTGCTTCGGAGGGAGCATTCAGCTCAGGCGATCGAGAACTCGGTGCCGTCGATCGTCGCCAGCTCGTCCGGGGTGAGCTCGATCCTCGCCGCCGCCTGGCTGTCGGCGACGTGCTCCGGCTGGCGGGCGGCGGGGATGACGATGACGCTGGTGCCTTGGGCCAGCACCCAGGCGAGGGCCACCGCGTGGTGGGAGACGCCGTGGCGGCGGGCGATGGGGGCGAGCGCGGCGATGGCGGGCAGCTTCTTGTTCAGGCGGCCGCCGCCGACGGGGCTGTAGGCGAGAAAGCCCAGGCCCTCCTGGTCGCAGTAGGCGACGACGCCGTCGGCGACGGCTTCGCGGAAGAACGGGTTGAGGCGGTTCTGGACGGTCGTCACCGCGACCTGCTCGCGGGCCTGGCGGAGCTCGTCGACGGAGACGTTCGAGAGGCCTACCCAGCGGATCTTGCCCTCCCGCGCGAGGTCGGCGAGCAGGCCGACGCTCTCGGCCAGCGGCACCTCGGGGTCGGGGCCGTGGAGCTGGTAGAGGTCGATCCGCTCGACGCCCAGCGCCGCGAGCGAGCGATCGCAGGCGCGGCGCAGGTGCTCGGGACGGCCGTTGCTCACCCACGCGCCGTCGGGGCGGGTGTAGCCGCCCTTGGTGGCCACGACGATCTCCTCGCGCGGTCCCCGCCAGGTCGAAAGCGCGCGCGCCACGAGGCGCTCGTTGTGGCCCGCCTCGCCCTCGTGCAGGCAGTAGGCGTCGGCGGTGTCGATCAGGGTGGCGCCGCCGTCGAGGGCGGCGTGGATCGCCCGGACGGCGTCGTCCTCGCGCGGCCGGGGGGCGCCGTCGGAGAGCGGCCACGCGCCGTAGCCGACGACGCCGACGGCCGTGGCGCCGGGGCCCAGCGAGCGGGTCCGCACGGCGCTACGCCGCCTCTCGGGCGGCCGTGTCGCGGGTGAAGACGAGCCGGTCGGCCGCGGACAGGTCCGGGCGGTACGCGTAGCCCTCGGAGTCGAAGTCCTTGAGCCCCTCCGGGTCCTCGATGCGGTGGACGACCTGGAAGCGGGCCATGAGGCCGCGCGCCTTCTTCGCCAGGAAGCTGATCGTCCTGGGCCGCCCGTCGCGGACCTCCTGGAAGACCGCCGTGACGAGGCGCGGCTCGAGCCGCTTGGCCGGCACCGCCTTGAAGTACTCCTCCGAGGCCAGGTTGAGCACCGCCGCCACCGGGCGCTCGGCGTGCTCCGCGTTGAGGCTGTCGACGAGCCGGTTCTTCCAGAACTCGTAGAGGTTCTTGCCGCGGCCGGTGGCAAGCTTCGTGCCCATCTCGAGGCGGTAGGGCTGGATGAGGTCGAGGGGGCGCAGCACCCCGTAGAGGCCGGAGAGGATCCGCAGGTGGTCCTGGGCGTAGCGGAGGTCGCGCCGCGACAGGCTCGCCGCGTCGAGGCCCTTGTAGACGTCGCCCTGGAACGCCAGCAGGCAGGGCTTCGAGTTCTCCGGGGTGAACGGCAGGCGCATCTCCTGGAAACGCTCGCGGTTGAGCTCCGCGAGCGGCTGGCTCAAGCTCATCAGCTTGCGCAGCGAGCCCACGCCGAGCCGCTTGCAGCGCGCGAGCAGCACCTCGATGTCGCGCGCGAAGCGCGGCTCCGTGGCCGGCAGGCCCTTGGGGGCGGGAGAGAAGTCCAGCGACTTGGCGGGAGAGAGCAGCGTCAGCACGGGTCGGATCTCCGGTCGGGTGCGCGAGAGGGTTTGCTCCTTGCGCCGCCGAGGCTAGCAGAGGCCGGCGGGCGCCGGGGAGCCCGGCCCCACCGCTGCCCTCCTCCGGCTGCTCGTCCGGCCCGGGCCGTCCGGCCGCCGCGCCGGGAGCCCTTCCGGCCGGCCGAGCGCGCGGCGCGGCGGGCACCGTAGAATCGGCCGATGAGCTCGCTCGAAACCGTGATCTCCGCCTGGGACGGCGAAGGCGTCGTCTGCCGCTTCGACCGCCCTGCCGGCACCTGGATCTTCATCGCGCTCCACGATCTCGGCCCCGGTCCGGCGTCCGGCGGCACCCGCATGAAGCCCTACGACCGGTCCGCGGACGCCCTGACGGACGCCCAGCGGCTGGCCGAGGGAATGACCCACAAGTGGCGCGCCCTCGGCATGGCGTGCGGCGGCGGCAAGGCCGTGCTCGACGTGCCCGCGGATCTCGCCGCCGCGGACCGCGAGGGTCTGCTGCGCCGCTACGCGCGCCTCGTCGAGTCGCTCGGCGGCGTCTTCCGGACCGGTTGCGACCTCGGCACCTCGCCGGCCGACATGCTCCTGATGTCCCGGGAGACCCGCTGGGTGCACGGCATCCTCGGCGACGGCCGCAGTCTCGACCCCGGCCCCTACACGGCGCGCGGCGTGCGCCTCGGGATCGAGGCCGCGGTCGAGGCGGTGTTCGGCGATGCCGCCCTCGCCGGGCGCTCGGTGCTCGTCGAGGGGCTCGGCGCGGTGGGCGAGCCGCTGGCCCGCGAGCTCGCGGCGAGCGGCGCGCGGCTCCTTCTCACCGACCTCGACGCCGACCGGGCCGCGGCCCTCGCCGCCGAGCTGGGCGCCGCGACGGTCGCCCCCGAGGCGGCGCTCGCCACCCCTTGCGACGTCTACGCCCCCTGCGCCGTGGGCGGCCGGCTGACGGCCGCCACCGTGCCGCAGCTGGCCTGCCGCATCGTCGCCGGCTCGGCCAACAACCAGCTCGGGCGCCCGGCGGACGCCGACCTGCTCCACGAGCGCGGCATCTTCTACGTCCCCGACTACATCATCAACGGCGGCGGCGCGCTGATCTTCGGCTCCATGGAGCCGAGCGCCCCGGAGCCGCCGCCGATGGCGGCTCTCGAGGCGATCGGCGCGCGGCTGCGCGAGGTCTTCCGCCTGGCGGCGGAGGCCGGAGAGTCGCCCGCCGCGAGCGCCCGCCGGCTCGTCGAGGCGCGTTGACGGGCGGCCCCTGCTCCGGGTTCGACGAGGACGAGCTGCCATGAACGCCGCCCGGCTCCCAGGTCCACGCGCGCGGCGGCGGGGGTGGCCGCGGGTCCTGCCATGGGCGTTGCCGGCGTGGGCGCTGCTGGCGTCCGGGGCGGTCCCCGCGGCGGCCCAGGAGGGCGGGCTCGCCTCCTGCGCGCGTATCCCGCCGGCGGACCTGCGCGGCATCTGCGAGCGCCAGGTGCTGCGGGTCGCCCGCTACGGCGGCGAGCGGCCGCCGTTCTTCTACCGCGAGGACGGCGCCTGGGTCGGGTTCGACGTCGATCTCGGGCGCGACATGGCGGCCCGCCTGGGGGTGCGCTACGCCGAGGACACCGAGGCCGCCTCGTTCGACGAGGTCGTGGCCAAGGTGGCCGGCGGCGGCGCCGACGTCGCCGTGTCCAAGCTCAGCGCCACCCTCGAGCGCGCCATGCAGGTGCGCTTCTCCCGTCCCTACCTCACCGTCTACCAGGCGATCCTCGTCAACCGCCTCGCCGCCCCGCGGGCCAGCGACCCCTTCCGCGACCTCGACGCCCCCAAGTACACGATCGGCGCCCTGGCCGGCAGCGCCTACGTCGGCTACGCGCGCAACACCCTGGCGCGCGCCCAGGTGCGGCCCTACGACGACTTCGACACGATGATGGACGACGTCGTCGCCGGCCGCCTGTACGCGGTTCTCATGGACAGCGCGCGCGCCAACACCTGGCGCCGCACCCACTCCGACCAGCTCATCCAGGTCCGCACGACGATCGACAAGTCGCGCCGCGACCCCCTGGCCATCGCCGTCGGCTGGCAGGACACCCATCTCGTGGCCTGGGTCGATCTCTACCTCGACACGATCCGCGCCGACGGCACGGCGGAGCAGCTCTACGCCCGGTGGTTCGGCGGCGGCGAGGACGCCGCCGCGGCGCCCGCGGAGCAGCCGTGAGCGCGGCTCCCGCCCAGGGCCGCTGGGAGAGCCTGCGGCGCCTCGTGCCGATCGTCGCCGCCGTGGCCGGCGGGGTCGCGATCGGCACCTGGGCCGAGGGCGTGGGGAGCGTTCTCGCGCCGTTCGGGACGCTCTACCTGTCGCTGCTTCTCATGTGCGTCATCCCGATCATCGGCGCGGCGGTCGTCTCGAGCCTCGGCCGCCTCGTCGCCAACCACAAGCTGGGCAGGAACCTCGTCGTCATCGTCCTGGTCTTCTGGATCGGCATGCTGATGGCCGCGGCGATCGGCACCGGCGTCGGCTGGATCACGGGCGTCGGCAACGACCTGCGGACCTCCCCGGTGCTCGGCGAGCTGCTGCTCGAGATGGAGTCGACGTCGGGAGAGGGCATCGTCGGCGACGGCTCGGGCGCCACCCGGGACGAGCGCTACGTCGAGCTCTTCGAAGGCCGCGGCACGGAGCCGGCGGGCGCCGCACCGGGCGCCCAGCAGCCCGCCGAGGACGACCGGCCGCGCCTCGTGACCTACCTCGACAACCTCATCCCCCGCAACCTGATCGAGGCCTACCTCGACGACAACTACCTCGCCGTCCTCTTCTTCTCGATCCTGCTGGGCGTGGCCATGGGCTTCGTGCCGGCCGCGACCCGCGACCTCGCCCTGGGGGTGGTCGAGGCGCTCTTCGACTCCCTCCTGCGGATCATCTCGTGGATCATCTACCTGCTGCCGGCGGGCCTCCTGTGCATCGTGGCCGGCCAGGTGGCGGCGGGCGGCCTCGAGTTCGTCTCGGTCTTCCGCAAGGTGATCCTCGTCGGCCTCGCGACGACTCTCACGACCATGGCCATCTTCACCGTGACGATCTGGCGGGTGCGCGGAATCGGCCCGCTCCAGGTCCTCAGGAGGCTGCGCGAGCCCCTGCTCGTCGCCTTCGCCACGTCCTCGAGCTTCGCCTCGATCCCGGCCGCCATGGTGGCGCTCAAGGAGGGCCTGGGGCTCAAGCGCGAGAACGTCAACCTCTTCCTGCCCCTGGGGATGACCATGAACCCCATCGGCAGCGCGCTCTTCTTCAGCCTGTCGGCGATCTTCGTCGTCCAGCTCCACGGCGCGGCGGGCTCTGCGCTGAGCCTCGGCCACTTCTTCCTCCTGATCCTCGGCTCGGTGCTGGCCGGCCTCGCCGCCATGGGCCTGCCCGGGGTCAGCGCCCTGTGGATGCTCGGCCTCGTGCTCGAGCCGATCGGCGTGCCGCCGGAAGTCGGCATCGTCGCGCTGCTCGCCGTGGCGCCGATCATCGACCCGCTGTTCACGATGGTCAACGTCTTCGGCAACTGCACGGCGACGACGATCCTCGACCGCTACCTGGGCTGAGCCCGGCCCAGCTCGAGGCACAAGCTCGAGGCAGGGGCAGCTCGAGGCGCCGGCCGCCTCAGTCCTCCGGCCGCTCGCCCGGGGGGGCCATCTTGACGAGGCGGGGCTGGAACTTCGCGATCGGGTCGACGAGGTCGGCCTGGGCGCGCATCACGGCGTCGATGTCCTTGTAGACCGCCGGCACCTCGTCGAGGCCGGCGGACATGAGCGTCACCCGGCGGCGGGCAAGCAGCTCGCGCGCCTTCTGCCAGGAGAGCTCCTTCTTGGCCCGGGTGCGGCTCATCACCCGGCCGGCGCCGTGGGCCGAGGAGCGCAGCGACGCCTCGTTGCCGCGGCCGCGCACGACGTAGGTCGGCGTCGCCATCGATCCCGGGATGATCCCGAGCACCCCCGCGCCCGCCGGCGTGGCGCCCTTGCGGTGGACGACGAGAAGCTCGCCGTCGTGCTCCTCCTTCCAGGCGAAGTTGTGGTGGTTCTCGAGGGCGTAGAGCACCTCGGCCCCCAGGTGCTCGGCGATCGCCGCGTGGATGCAGGCGTGGTTGGCGGCCGCGTACTCGCCCATGAGAGTCATCGCGCTCCAGTACTGCTGGCCTTCCTCCGAGTCGAGGTCCAGCCAGGCCAGATGGGTCAGCTCGCGCGGCAGCTCGGCCCGCCGGCGCATGGCCAGCCTGCTGTAGTGGCTCGCGATCGTCGCTCCGGCGCCGCGGCTGCCGCTGTGGCTCAGGAGCGCCAGGTACTCGCCCCGCTCGAGCGGCAGCTCGCCGTCGCCCACCGTGATGACCCCGAACTCCACGAAATGGTTGCCGCTGCCGCTCGTGCCGAGCTGCGACCAGGCGCGGTCCTTGAGCTGCGCGGTGACGGGCGTCACGGACCAGTCGGCGTCCATCACGTCGTGGCGGCGGCGCCGGTCTTTGAAGTGCGCCCCGATGCCGAAGCGGGTCTCGCGCGCGATCGCCGTCTTGAGCCGGTTGAGGTCGTCGTCGATCGTCGCCGGCGGCAGGTCGAAGACGCTCATCTTGACGCGGCAGGCGATGTCGACGCCCACGGCGTAGGGGATGACCGCGTTGCGCACCGCCAGCACGCCGCCGATCGGCAGCCCGTAGCCCTGGTGGGCGTCCGGCATCAACGCCCCGCGCACGGAGACGGGCAGCGCGCAGGCGTTCTCCATCTGCCGGACCGAGGTCGCCTCGAGATCCGACCCCCACTGCCGGAACGGCGCCGGCACGGCCCGCGGCTCGAAGGACGCCCGCGCCGTCCGCCGGGCGACGAGGGCCGCCGCCAGGGGCCCGAGCTCGTCGTCGTCCACGAAGGCCTCCGGCGCCGCGGCGACCCGGCGCAGGCGATCGCGCAGGGCCCCCGCCGCCCGCCGGCCGCGGCCGGCGCTTCTCGCCAGCTCGATCGCCAGCTCGAGGCTGCGGCCGTCGGGGATGCCCAGCGCTCGGATGTCCCGGGCCTTCATCGCTGTCCGCCTTCCGCGCGAGGACCGCCAGGTCCCCGACCACTATGCCCCAGCTCCCCCTCCGGCGCCAGCGCGCCGGCAATCGAGGGCCTATACTGCGGTCTCCGGTCCGGCCGCTCGCGCCCTCCCGTCGCGGGCTCGCCCGGCGCCCGGCGCCGGCTCGAGGAGAGACGAGACATGAAGCTGATCGAGTGCGTTCCCAATTTCAGCGAAGGGCGCGACCGGCGGGTGATCGACGCCATCACGGCCGAGATCGCGGCCGTCGACGGCGCCATGCTGCTCGACGTCGACCCCGGCGCGGCGACGAACCGGACGGTCGTCACCTTCGTCGGCCCCCCCGAGGCGGTCGAGGAGGCGGCGTTCCGGGCCATCGCCCGGGCAGCGGCGCTGATCGACATGTCGCGGCACCACGGCGAGCACCCGCGGATGGGGGCGACCGACGTCTGCCCCTTCGTGCCGGTGCAGGGCGCGACCCTCGAGGACTGCGTCGCGATCTCCCGCCGCCTCGGCCAGAGGGTGGGCGACGAGCTGGGGATCCCCGTCTACCTCTACGCCCACGCCGCCACCCGGCCCGAGCGCGAGCGGCTGCCGGACATCCGCGAGGGCGAGTACGAGGCGCTGGCGGCCAAGCTGCGCGACCCGGACTTCGCTCCCGACTTCGGGCCGGCGGCGTTCAACGCCCGCGCCGGCGCCACCGCCGTCGGCGCCCGCGAGTTCCTCATCGCCTGGAACGTCAACCTCGACACCCGCGACCGCAAGCTGGCCGGGGCCATCGCCGCGCAGCTGCGCGAGACCGGGACGCTGGCGCGCGACGCCGGCGGTGCCATCGTGCGCGACGCCGGCGGCAAGGCGGTGCGCGTGCCGGGCCGCTTCCGCGGCCTCCAGGGGGGCGGTTGGTACATCGAGGAGTACGGCCGCGCCCAGATCTCGTTCAACATCCTGAGCCACGAGACCGCCCCCCTGCACGAGGTGTTCGACGCCTGCCGGGAGGAGGCCGCCAAGCTCGGGCTGCGGGTCACCGGCAGCGAGCTCGTCGGACTCGTGCCGCTCGCCGCCCTGCTGGCGGCCGGCGACCACTACCTGGCGCGCCAGGGCGCGACCTCCGGGGTGCCCGAGGGGGAGCGCGTCCACGCCGCGGTGCTGTCGCTGGGGCTCGGCGAGCTCGCCGGCTTCGACCCGGCGGAGAAGGTCGTCGAGTACAAGTACCGCGGCGCGCCGTCCGGCCTCGGCGCCATGCGCCTCCGCGACTTCGTGAGCGAGCTCTCGTCGGACTCCTTCGCCCCCGGCGGCGGCAGCGTGGCGGCGCTCTGCGGCGCGCTGTCGGCCGCGCTGTCGGCGATGGTCGCCGCCCTGACCTGGTCGAAGGCGGGCCTCGAGGACGCGCGGCCGCTGATGCTCGCGACCGGCCGCCGCGCCCAGGACCTGAAGGACTGGTTCACGGCGGCGGTCGACGCCGACACGGACGCCTTCCTGGCCGTCATCCGGGCCCGCCGGCGGCCCAAGAAGACCAAGGAGGAGAAGGCCGCCCGCCTCGCCGCCATCGAGCAAGCCAACCAGGAGGCGACCCGCGTCCCCCTCACCGTTCTCGAGCGCAGCCTCGAGGCTCTCGAGCTCGCGCGCACGGCCGCCGAGAAGGGCAACCCCGCCTCGGTCTCCGACGCCGGCGTCGCCGCCGCCTGCGCCCTGGCCGCCGCCGAGGGTGCCGCCCTCAACGTCGAGATCAACCTGCCGTCGCTGACCGACGAGGCCGTGGCGGCCGAGATCCGCCAGCGCCTCGACGGCCAGCTCGCCCGCGCCCGCGAGCTCGCCGCCGAGATCCGCGAGTCGGTCCGCGGCTCCCTCGCGGACCAGGCGGGCTCGTGACCGCCGGTTTCACGCCTCTGTAATCCCCTCTCCTTCAGGATCTGCCCGCCGCGGCGGCGCGCCGCCGGCCGCGCAGCTCGAGGAGGGACCATGACCCGGATCTCACGCGTATCGCATCACGCGCCGGCTCGACCTCGCCCCGCGGCTCGGCGCGCCCTGGTGCTGGGCCTCGCCCTGCTGGCCACCGCCGGCGCCCTGGCGGCGGCGCCCGTCATCACCGGCCTGTCGGAGCCCAGCCTCGACCGCAGCGGCCGCCTGCGGGTGTTCGGCACCGGCTTCGAAGGCAGCGGCGAGGTGTGGATCGACGGCGCTCCGGCGATCGTCGCCGAATGGTCGGACACAGCGATCAACGCCTACGTGCCCGAGACCGCCGGACCCGGCGTGGTCGGCGTCCAGGTGGTCAACGCGAGCGGCGCCAGCAACGTCGAGCTGCTCGACGTCACCCTGCGGCAGCCCGTCGGCCAGCGGCTGTGGCGCTTCACCTGCGACTCGCGCGGCGTGCGCCAGCGCGTCGGCGTCGGCCCCGACGGCTCGATCTACGCCCAGGACACCTCCGGCCTGCTCTACGCGCTCTCCCCCGACGGCGGTCTCCAGTGGCTGGTCGACACCGGCGACGAGGGGAGCGAGGGACCGGTGGTCGTCGGCGCCGACGGCACGGTCTACGTGAGCGTCAACCCGCTGGGTCCGGACACCCAGGTCCGGGCCTACGCCGCGGACGGCACGCCCCTGTGGACCTTCACCACGACCGGCGGCCAGGGCATCATCGCCGGGCCGGGCGTGGGCCCCGACGGCAACATCTACGGCGTGATCGACGGCGGCGGGATCGGCGCCTTCTCGCTCGACCCGCAAGGCCAGCTGCGCTGGAGCCACGTCGGCGACCCGCCGATCAACGAGATCGGCCAGCTCGGCCAGGAGATCGCCTTCGGCGCCGACCGCTTCTACGTCGGCTTCGACGACGGCGGCACGAACCCCACCTCGCTGCTCTACGGCTTCGGCTTCGACGGCGACCAGCTCTTCGCCGTGCCCCGGCCCGACGATCCCAACCAGCCCATGGTCGGCCCCGAAGGCAACGTCTACCTCCAGGTCTGGGGCGCGGGCAGCGGCATCCGGCTGGGCGCCTACGACCCCGACGGATCGCTGCTGTGGACGGCCTTCGAGAGCCCGACCAATACCCTGAGCCACCCCTGGGTGACGGCGGGGGGCCTCATCTACGCGGTGCGCAACCTGCAGGAGCTGTGGCAGGTCGACTCCGACGGCACGGCAACGCTGCTGGTGAGCGGGGTGGACGGCAACTACCTCGGTCCCGTCGCCACGCCGGACGGCTCGCTCGTCCTGACCACCGGCACGATCGTCGGCCAGAACGGCATCGTCCGCGCCTTCACCCCGGCGGGCGAGCTCGTCTGGGAGGAGCAGATTCCGCTCGAGAACGGCAACGTCGCCATCCCCTCGGCCCGCGCCCTCATCCCCGGCGACGGCGCCACCGCCTACCTGCCGGTCGAGCCGCTCTCCAATCCGGAGGACGACCTGCGCTGCTTCGTCTACGCCTTCGCCACCGGCTCCCCGAACGGGATCTTCGCCGACGGCTTCGAGTCCGGCGACACCTCGGCCTGGTCGAGCACGATGCCCTGACGGGCGCCGGCGCTCCCCCGCTTCGCCTCCTCGCTCAGGACGTCGGCGTCAACGAGTCAGCTCGAAGGCCGGCCGTGGACTCGGACCCGATGGCGATGAACCAGTCCTTCTCCGGACAGGCGAGGAGCCAGCCTACGAGGCCCTCGTTGCGCGGCGCTCTCCGCCGTGACCACGAGCTTGCCTTCGAGGACGCTCGGAGTCCCAACCGGAGTCCCAGCCCCTCCAGACGGATTCGGCGCCCGCGATCTCGCGGCCGCGGGGCGGGCTCGACTATGCTGCCGGCGTGATCCACCTGGCGATCGTCGCCGGCGTTCTGGCGATCTCGTTCTCGGCCATCTTCGTGCGCCTGGCGGGGGTCTCGCCCGATACGTCGGCGTTCTTCCGCACGTTCTACGCGCTGCCGGCGCTGCTCGTTCTCTGGCTCGCCCTCGGCTCCCGCCGCGCCTCGCCGCGGCTGGTCGGGCTGGCGCTGGCCAGCGGGCTCGCCTTCGGCCTCGACCTCGTCTTCTGGCACCGGGCCATCCAGTGGATCGGCGCCGGCCTGGCCACCGTGCTCGGCAACATCCAGGTCGTCCTCGTCGGCCTCGCCGCCTGGCTGCTCTACGGCGAGCGGCCGCGCAACACCGTCTTCGCCGGCGTGGCGCTGGCTTTCGCCGGCATGATCCTCGTCTCCGGACTGGGGCGGCCCGAGGCCTACGGTGACGACCCGCCGCGGGGCGCCCTCTTCGGCCTCCTGACGGCGATCATGTACACCCTCTTCCTGCTCCTGCTGCGGCGCTCGACCCGCGACGAGGCGACGCCCTTCGGCGCCTTCTTCCTCTCGACCCTCGCCGCCACGCTCACCATCGGCGCGATCGGCGGCCTCGGCGGCTCGCTCGAGCTCGCCTGGTCCTGGCCCGCCCACGGCTGGCTCCTCGCCCTCGCGCTCGGCTCGCAGGTGGCCGGCTGGCTGCTCATCTCCTACGCCCTGCCGCGGCTGCCGGCCGTCGAGTCCTCGGTCCTGCTGCTCCTGCAGCCGGCCGCGACCCTGCTCTGGGCGTTCCTCGTCTTCGGGGAGGACCTCTCGGCGCTTCAGTGGCTGGGGGTCCTCGCCGTCATGACCGGCGTGGCGCTGCCGGCCCTCGGCGGCGCCCGGCAGCGGCGGCGGGCGAAGGAGATCGGGCCGAGCCGCATCTAACGTGTCACGAGACACCGGTCACGCCCGGCCTTCCGCCGCTGCGGAATGCCGCGGCGCGATCGCCTTGGATGAAAGGAGACACGATGCGCGCCCACGACGAGTCGAACCGATCGCCCCTCCGAGGCCCGAGACCGCTGGTCCTCCTCGGCCTCTTGACCCTCCTGCTGGCCGCCGGCGCCGCCGAGGCGCAGTACACGAGCTCGTTCCGGCTCGAGGACTGCACCTGGACGATCAACGGCCGCGGCAATCCCTACTTCCCGCTGCGCGCCAACTACCAGCTCGTCCTCGAGGGTGACGAGGACGGCACGGCGATCCGCAACGAGATCACCGTCACCCGGACGTCGCGGGTGCTGCCGCTGGCGATCGGCGACATGACGAAGATGGTCCGCACCCGGGTGCTCGAGGAGCGCGAGTACGAGGACGGCGAGGTGATCGAGATCTCCCGCAACTACTTCGTCCGCTGCAAGGAGACCAACGACATCTACTACTTCGGCGAAGAGGTCGACATCTACGAGGACGGCGAGATCGTCAGCCACGACGGGGCGTGGCAGGTCGGCCAGGGCGGCGCCATGCCGGGGATCATCATGCCCGGCACGTTCCTGCTCGGCGCCCGCTACTTCCAGGAGATCGCGCCGGGGGTGGCGCTCGACCGCGCCAAGCACGTCGCCATGGACCTCGACGTCGAGACGGAGGCGGGCGAGTTCTCCGGCTGCGTCGCGGTGCTCGATTCGACCCCGTTCGAGCCGGGCGCCGAGGACCTCAAGGTCTACTGCCCCGGGGTCGGCCTCGTCATCGACGCCGACTTCGAGCTCGTCGAGTACGGCGTCGGCATCCTGCCGTAGGCGGAGGACTCAGCGGCGGGCGCCGCCGCGACCGCCCGCGGCGGCGTGGGCGAGCGCGGAGCGCAGGTCGTCGGGGCAGTTCGTCGTGAGCTGGACGGCGCCGCGGTCGCGCAGGGCGACGGCGGCGTCGGCCGTGTCCACGGTCCAGCTGCCCCACGCGACGCCGGCCTCCTCGAGGGCCTTGGCGAGCCCCTCGGGCTGGCGCCAGCTCACGTCCAGGCCGTCGAGGGCCACCCCGCCCTCGCCGGCCAGCGGCCGGCGGACGAGGTCGATCAGCGTCCGGTAGAGATCCTCCGGATCGCCGGGGCGCCGCGACCTCGGGCGCCGGGCTCGCGTCCGCAGGCGCCGCGGGTCCGTGCGGTCGGTCGTCCCGTAACGGACTTCCCAAACGCCGTCGGCGGGCCGCTGCCGCCACGCCACGACCAGGTAGCAGGCATGGTCGGGCAGTCGCTGCTTCACCTCGCCGATCGCGTCGACGTCGACGCTGATGAAGACGACCTCGGCGGGACCCTTGCCCGCGCGCCGGACGGCGTCGGCGAGCGGGCCAACGATCCCCGCGCCGTTCTTGAGCTCGACGTAGAGGCGGCGCCCTGCGGGCATCGCCGCCAGGACCTCCTCGAGGGTCGGCAGGCGCAGCCCCGCCCACAGCGCCCCCTTCTTGCACCCGGCATCCAGGGTCGCGAGCTCGGCGCGGGTCGAGCCGCCCACCA
Organism: Acidobacteriota bacterium; assembly: GCA_029862975.1. Lineage (GTDB taxonomy): Bacteria > Acidobacteriota > Thermoanaerobaculia > Multivoradales > JAHEKO01 > CALZKB01. Next base: position 1,439 of record JAOTWP010000097.1, on the reverse strand, counting down.
CCAGGTCGCGGTCGCAGGTGCGGCCGGTCGTCTCGTCGTGGATGACGATCAGCCGCTCGTCGCGGGAAAGGTGCACGTCGAGCTCGCAGGCCGTTGCCCGGCTCCACCCCCAGGCGAAGGCCGGCAGCGTGTTCTCCGGCGGCGCCGCCGGCCGCTGGCAGGCCGTCCGGCGGGGGGCGACGGCGTCCGTCCCGGCACCGCGGTGCGCCACGATCTCCGGCATTCTGGGATCTGCCACGCGTCCTTCCTCGTTCCGCCTCCGCGAGCGTTCTCGAGATTCCTCGCTCGGACCCTCGGGGCGCTCCTCCGCCTGCCTGCCCAGACCGCTGGAGTGGCGGCGCTTCCAGGCCCTGGATGCTCGACGCCGCTCCTGCCTCGAGGCTCGCCTCGGGGTTCGATCATAGACTCCGGTCAAGGCGGGAGAAAGGCGGCGGGTCACGGAACCCTCCGGGTGACTCCCCGCGGCTCCTTGGGCTAACGTCGGCCCGCCGCACGCCGACTTCGAAGGTGAGCCAGCTTGAGACGACCGACATGGAAGAGGGTCATCGGCATCGTGGGGGGTCTCGGCCCGCACGCCCACCTGACGTTGGAGCGTGAGATTCTCCGCGCCGTCCACTGGGCCAGGCGAGATCAGGACTATCCGCCGTGGGTGCTCGTCTCACGACCCCAGACCCCCGACCGAACCGCGGCGCTTCTCGGCTCGGGAAGCTCGCCCGGTCCGTTCCTCGTCGCCGCGCTGCGCGCGCTGGCCGAGCAGGCGGACTTCGCCGTCCTCGCCTGCATCACCGCCCATGCGTTCTTGCAGGAGATCCGGTCGCAGGTCGCCATCCCGATCCTGGACGTTCCCGAGGAGGCGATCGCCTCCATCGCCCACCTTGGCCATCGCCGAGCAGGCGTCCTCGCCACGACCGGGACCCTTCGCGCGGGCATCTTCTCCCGAGCCTCACAGCGGGTCGCTCCCCAGCTCGAGCTCGTGTCCCTCCTCGACCTGCCTCGCGGCGAGACCCTGCAGAGAAAGCTCGTCATGGATCCGATCTACGGGGGCTCCGAAACGGAGCCCACGGCCGCTTCCCTGAAGGCTGGCAGTGGCGTCGACGCCCGTCGGCGCGAGGCCCTGGTGAAGCCGCTTCGAGACGCCGCAATGCACCTCGTCCAAGAAGGCGCTGACGTCATCCTCTTGGGCTGCACGGAGATTCCTCTCGCTCTCGGCCATGAGCCCGTTGCCGGTGTACCGCTTCTCGATCCTCTCAGAGCTGCTGCCGAGGCTGCCGTGACCATCGCTCGCGGTGGGCGAGACCTACCAGGCGAACCGTCCCCATAGCTTCGAGACACCGGCCACCCGCCTCCAGGAGAGCATCGTGAACCTCCACCCACTCGCCGAGCTCCCGAACTCGCCCAGGTGCGCAGGTCGTGGGAGCTCTCGCCTCGAACGGCACGAG
>JAOTWP010000010.1 GCA_029862975.1 Acidobacteriota bacterium | reverse complement strand
TCTCCTCGAGCTCCTCGAGCGTCTCGCCCTGGCAAGAAAAGAGGGAAAAGAGGGACAGGTTCAAATCCTATGTCACACTTGGTGGGCGACCAGAAGTCGCGATTTGAACCTGTCCCTCTTTCCCCTCTTTCTCCCTCTTTCCCGGCGGGCGGACGCGCGGTGTCCCAACAGCTCGAGGATTGGAACAGGATGTCGCCACCCTTCCGGCGTGGATGACCGTGAGCGCTGACCGGGGCGGATAGAGGTGGGGGAGTAGTGTCCGGCTTACTGGCGGAAGGCGACAGGCAGGAAGATCGGTAAGCCGCGCTTATCGGAAGCCCGATCAGCCTTCGGGATCCGAACCGAGGCTGTGTCCCGATCCCTAACGCTGCTCCGGACCTAGAGGTCGGTGCTCTTTCGGCTGTCAACCAGCCGGCGGATCTCGTCGGCGTCACTCGCCACGCGTCCGCCCTCTTTGCAGTGATCGAAATACTCCAATAGCTGGTCGAGAACCTCGCCTACGGCCTCCAGGCCGGCGTCGTCGAGCGGCCCCTCGCCGTCCTTCAACAGCGCCCGCAGTGGGCCCATCCCGTAGTGGAGCGGCATCATCGAGACCCCGCAAGGCCTGGCCCTGACCTTCTCAAGCTCGAGCCGCACCTGGTCTGTGGCTCGCTCGAGGTCGGGACCCTCGCGTTTCTCCTTGATCGCTCGCTCCTGGATCAGCGCCCACACGATGCGATCGAAATCCCAGTCGCTACGGCCCAGCCGGTCCAGCTCGTCCTGGTTCGAGTACTCGGGAAGGTCGGACTCGGTGCGGTGGATGAGGTTCTTCTTCTCCGCGAAGGTCTCGAGCTGGGAGAAGCGGACCGACGCCGGGAGTCGGGGCTGCTGGGCGGGATCCACCAGCTGTGCGACCAACTCCTTGACCCGTAGGCGGCGGCCCTCGCACGACGCCCCGGCCCCCATCGGCTCGATCAGCACCCGGCCGTCGGTCTCGTCGCGAGAGAAGCGCTGGTCGGGTAGTAGGGTCGCCGAGAGATCCATCGCGTAGGCATCAACCGCCGCGAGCAGGAGCCGGTAGAGATCCATCGTGGCACCGGCGCAGGCCGTCTCGATGACGTCCACGTACCGGCGAAGCGCCGCCTGGGTCTCCCGCGCGCCGTCGTAGCGGGCGCGCCACGACTGGTCCGAACAGAGGTAGACGGGCTCGTTGAAGGTCTTGCGGTCGAAGACCCTAGCGATGTCGAAGATCCCCTGGATCGGGCTCGGCTGGAAGTCTTCAAGGCGCTGCTCGAAGTTCTTCCACCACTCCGTGAAGTCGTACTCGCCGGCGCTTCCGAAGAGCCTTCGGAGCGTCTCGATCAGCCGCCTCGTACCCTCCGGGGTCGCCTCGACCGCCTGGAAAGCCGCGAGCGGCCCTCCCTGGATGGCCTCCGGGCTGACCTTGAAGAGGTAGGGAAAGATCACTCCCTCCGGGTCCCTCGGGCGTCCCTCGCCGGCCACCAGCCCGGACGAGAGAAAACCCGCCTCGTAGTGCAGCCACGGAGAGCCGACGTTCTCCATCGTAATGCAAAGGATTCCGGCCCGCGCTGCCGCGAGCTTCTCTCTTACTTGCGGAAACCAAAGCCTTCCCGGCTCGATCTCGGGCGAGTAGAAGGTCTCGGCGCCGGTGGCCTCGCCCAGCTTCTCGGAGAAAGCCTTGGCGATCGCCTTGCTACGATCGCCCGACCAGCAAATAAAGATGTCGGTTGTCATCCATGGCCCCTTTGTGAGACTAGCATACCGGTATGGGCGTCTGCGCGGGTTTATGCTCTTCGTCACGCCGCTCGCGCCAGCCGGCGAGGGTGCAATTTAGGGTGCATTGCTCGTCAATCCTCGCCTGAACCCGTCGGACTCAACCGTAGCCAGACCCCTGCCAGTGCTTGCAGCGGAGCACTGAGGAGCACTGCCCAGGATTGACCTAGGCCCGACTCTTAATCTGATGGTCGTAGGTTCGATTCCTACACGGCCCACCATGACTCGCTCCGCTCGCCACGGTGGGCCGTGTACGAACCGTCAGTCGCGGCACCGGCTTTGGCCGACGCCGCTCCGAATCGATTTCTGCCCGGCCGGGTACCGGAGTTCGTTCGCCGGTCGCCGACGCACGGCCCTACTCGTCGAAGCCGAGCTGTCTGCGGATCAGTCGGCAGAGGCTTTCTTGGATCGCTACGTTCTCTGGGGAACCAGCAGTGGCGGCGTCTCGGATCGCACCAGCTCGTAGGCGTCGCGGATGTTCTCCTCGAGCTCCTCGAGTGTCTCGCCCTGGCTGAACACCCCGGGAACCTCTTCGAGGCGACCCACGTACCAGTCGTCGTCGCGCCAGTAGGTCAGCGTGAATGATCTGCGCATCGTTGCCTCCGGCGTCATTTTACGCTGCTCCGTGGCGGTTCCCGCAGGCGGAAGGGGTGGCTGAAGCCGGAGTGGCGAGGAGAGCCAGACCACTGCAGCTGGACTGAAGAGGCGGATCAACGTCCGGCGCTGATTCGTCTATCAAGTCCTCGAGGAGGAGCGTGTCGTGAAGGTGCTTCGCCTGGGGACTCACTACGAGTAGCATGCGGAAGAGAACTCTTGCGGTTGCAGGCTCGTGAGCGCGCAGCCCCATGGAGCCCTCGATGGCACTCAGCGCATTCGACGACAGGAAAAGAGGGACAGGTTCAAATCCTATGTCACACGTGGAAAAGAGGGACAGGAATGGAGGGACAGGTTCAAATCCAATGTCACACGTGGTGGGCGACCAGAAGTCGCGATTTGAACCTGTCCCTCTTTCCGTTCCGCTGTCGCGCGGCTCGATCGGCGGTACCCAGGCCAGGCCCCTCGCGGTGGCCGCGGCGTGCGCGTCGAGATAGTCCTCCCAGCGCGCGTCGCTCGGGTCGAGGTCGTAGTCGAGGCTGCGACGCATGACGTCGCGGGCGCCCTCGACGTCGGCCCCCTCGAGGCCTTCGGCGCGCAGCTCGCCTTCGAGGTTGTCGATCCCCTGCTGGTAGACGCTGGTCGCCGGGGCGGCGTGCAGAACGACGAACGCCAGCGCAGGCCAGCGCTCGGCGACGAGTGGCGCGAGCCAGCCTCCCTGGCTGAGCCCCCACGGAAAAGAGGCGGAAAAGAGGGACAGGTTCAAATCCTGTGTCACACGTGGTGGGCGACCAGAAGTCGCGATTTGAACCCGTCCCCCTTTCGCCGAAGCATCCGCCGAAGGAGCTCCCGAGAGGTCTGTCAGTCGCCGATGAAGCTTGGTAGAGCTCTGATGAAGTACACGAGGGCCGCGGCGACTATGAAGAGGAACGCAGAGTACTCGAGGACGATGATCCCCACGACGCGCCACGAACGTCTGCGAAGCGGAGGCGCGACCTCCTTGGCGCCGTCGATCAGGAGCCAGACGAGCTGCACGGATGCCGCGACGATCGTCGCCACCAACAGGGATATCTGGCCCGCGAACGGCACGGCGAACAGGCCGACGAGGAGGATGGCCGCGAGGATCCGTCCCGCTCTGCGGTAGCTCATGCCGGTCTTGCCCGTGCCGAGGGCCTGTTTCAAGAGCTCCAGGATTCTCGATTCGCCCTCGCGCTCTGATCGTCGGCCTCGATGCACGGGTACCCGCCCCAGTCAGTGTCCCGTGAACCCTCGAGAAAGGGGGACAGGTTCAAATCCTATGTCACACGCGGCGCGGCGGATCGGAAGTCGCGATTTGAACCTGTCCCCCTTTCGTCCCCCTTTCGTCCGTCGCTGCGCTCCTGGCTGGCGGGCTGTGGAGGAAGCGGTCGTCGCGTCGGCGGCTGACGCGGCGGGCGCCCTGGCGAGAATGCCCAGGCCCATCGTCCGTCGGGCAAACGACCGAGTCGTGAGGCACGTCGCGAGCCGGGCGTTCTGGTCTCGCTGCGTGAGCGGCCCAGGGCACCCTCCTCGAGAAGAGGGTGCCACCCCGTCGCAGCCACGAGGTCGTGGGCGCCGGCTACTGCCGGGACCGCAAGCCCGGCGGCGCCGAGCTCAGGACTCCTCTTCTCCGATGTCTTCGGTCGCGGTAGTGACCGAACCCGTGCTGGCGTTGCCGTAAACCGGCTCTTCGTTGCGCAGGATGTCGACCACCCGCGCGAAGTTGGAGGCATCCATGTAGGGCGTCTCCAGGCGGTTCCCCTGGAAGGTCGTGAAGTAGAACTTCCCGAGACTGATCTTCGGATCCCACAGAGCCTGATAGGCGTCCAGCTTCGTCCAACCCGTGGTTCCTTGCGCATAGTGCGGCATCGTGACTCTCCTTTCTGCTGAGTGAAGATGGTCGGTGCGGGGCCCCTGGTCATCGATGCTGGTCATCGATGCGGGTTCCCCTCTCTGGTACAGGCCCTTCGCAGCGAGCGGCCGTTACGGGTTCCCCAATGATGCGCTCTGAATGGAGCTCCCCAGCCTATGCGGAGCTATGCATAGGCCGGGCAACTCCACAGGCCTGGCACCCTCACACCCCAACGGCGATCGACGCCGTTGTCTTGGACACGAGCTTGGGGCGCGCCTCCCCCTCGCAAAAGACCTCGGACTCCACGACCATGAGCCGAGATCCTGCTTTGAGGACCCTGGACCGGCACCTGAGTCGCTCTCCTCTGGCGGCTCGAAGAAGGTTGATCTTGAACTCTGCCGTGACGACCATTTGACCCAGCTCGACCAGTGTTGCAGCGGCCCCGCCGGCGGTATGATCCGCCATCGTTGCCTGAACGCCGGCGTGGACGAAGCCGTCCTGTTGAAGATGCCGGGCTTCCACGTCAAGCTCCGTTTCGCAGAGCCCCGGACCGACGGCGACCAGGCGGATGCCGAGGTCTGCAACGAAGGGGGCGGCGTTGAATACCCGCTCCAGTTCCTCACGGGGCAACTCGTGGAGCTTCATCACGTCTCCTTTGCGCCTTTCCGCGCCTGACGACCGAGCGCCCGGGCAATCGCTCCGCCGCTCCGAGTCCTTCTAATCTACCGCCAACGGGTAATCGCATGGCACCTCAAGAGGCACCTCAAGAGAGACGAGAACCGGTCGGCGCGGCGAGGAGTAGGTGGGTGTCAGGCGTGATGCTCGGGTGCATCGCTCCTCGCGAGTCGCTCGTGGTGGGTCCACATGCGCAGCACCTTCACCGTCCGCTCGTGGGGCCCCCCGAAGTCAGGTACTACCGGAGGGGGCCGGGGGACCCGGTCGCCACCACGGCCACCCAGGCCGCGATCGCGATCGAGGTGCCAGTCGTCATAGGTGCTCGTCGGGCTGCAACCTTTCCTCGGATGAGACCATCCAAAGGGTGTCTGTGGAGGAGATCATGACTTCCGAACTGCTGCTGTTTTCGCTCATTGCCCTCGCCGTAGGCGCCTGGCTCGTCGTCAGGCAGCAGAACTTCCGACTGCGGCAGATGCGCCATCGCGAGCGGCTGGCCACTCTCGAGAAGGGGCTGCAGCTCGAACCGGGAAACGACCCTGAAGGAGACGAAGAGATGTCGAACGTCGCAGATCAGTGGAAGGACCCAGCCACCTACGTCAACTGGTTCCAGCTCACCGCTCTCGGACTGGCGTGCCTGATGACGTTCGGCGGCGTCGGCCTGCTGGTGGCGTTTATCATCGTGGAGGACCCCGAGATGCAAAAGCTGTGGTCGCTGGGGCTGATCCCCATAATGACCGGCTTCGGTCTCTTCCTCTTCTGGATTCTCAGCACGAAGATCCTCAAGAAGCAGCGAACCGACAACTAGGAGCCCGTTCGACTTGAGCCCGGCCGTGACAGGAATTCTCTCGGTGAAGCTGGCATCGCGCGACGATAGCGATCTGATCCGCGGCTACCTCGAGGACAGCGACGACGAGTGCTTCAGCGCCCTCGTCGTGCGCTATCGCGACCGCGTGCTCCGCCTCGCCGCCTCCATCCTCGGGCCCGGCGCCGGCATGGAGGCAGAGGACGTCACCCAAGAGGTGTTCGTCCAGGTCCACCGCAAGCTCGGCACCTTCCGCTCGGAGAGCTCCTTCTCCACCTGGCTCTACCGCATCGCGCAGCGGCGGGCGCTCGAGCTGCGCCGGCGGGCGCGCTACCGCCATCCGCACACCCACGACGGGGTGCTGGCGGGAATCGCCACCGCGACCGGCGACGGTCTCGATGACGCCGTTGTCCGCCAGCGACGGCTGGCGCTATACGCCGCCGTCGAGGCCTTGAGGGAGCCGCTGCGCTCGACCATCTACCTGCACTACTGGCTCGGCGAGTCGATCGAGTCGATCGCCGAGCTCAAGGGCAGCCGTCCCGGCACCATCAAGGCCCGGCTCCACCGAGGCCGCAAGCGACTCGGCGCCTTTCTGGAGACCCTGCCATGAAGAGTCTGAGCCCATTCGCCTCCGCTCGCGCTGCGGACGAGCAGACCGACCGCGCCTTGCGCGAGCTGCTGAGCTCGACACCGCCGCCCACCTTCCACCGGGGATCCGACCGCCGGCTGGCGCGAGCCATCGAGAACGATCGCGAGCAGTACGGGCATGCGCGGCGAGTGCGCCGCATCATGGGACCCTACTGGATCGTCGCCGGGCTGGTCTCTGTGGTCATCCTGTGGAAAGTGGGTATCCCTCTGGCTGAGGGTTCGGGACTGTGGCTCGGAATCGGCGGTGCGGCGAGTCTGGCGTTCGCCTCCCTGTCCTTTGCGATCCTGGCATCGCTGCCGGGCAAGCGGCGGCGTGGCGTCACCACCCGGTGAAGCGGCCCACCTCCGTGTGAGGCACCCCCCCAATGAGGCACGAATACTGCGAGCTGCCAGCGAGCGCTGGGACCAGGCCTCGTGGTCCTTCTGCCAGGCGGCGCGGCCGATCAAACCACGAGGTAGTCGCCCGGTGCGTAGTCGTGCCTGGCGTTCTCGATCAGGTCGGCTTCGGCGTCACGCCGCTTGAGCAGGCCATCGAGGTTCTTGCCGACCCACAGCCGCTTCATCCGGCGGACCAGATCGGCCATCGTCTCCAGGTTGCCGGCCTCGATGGCCGGGGCCAGGTCCGCCATTTCCTTGCGGCTCGCGCCGCTCTTGCTGGCCCCCCGGTTGTAGACCAGCGACAGCATCCCGCCCTGCGCATCCGCGGGCAGCTTGTCGACGCCGGGGTACGCCTTGAGGGTCGTTTTCGCATAGCGGCTGAGCGTCTTCTCGTGGAACACGGACCTGGCCACGTCGAAGGGAACCTTCAGACCCACGTCCGCCAGCCGCTTGGCGGCATCCCGCGCCGGGCTGCCTTTCAAACCGGCGACGCCCTTCAGATCCTGGACATAGGCATCCGGAATCCGGCCGCCCCAGTCCGCTTCGATCTGACTGGCGGAGTTGTAGCCGATGTCATAGCCGATGCCGATCGTCACGCCGCTCCTTCCTCCCGGCCAGGTCGGCTTGGCGAGCCTCCGCGTGTAGTAGCTCTCGCCAACCACCTCGAACGCGACGATCATCTCGACCGCCTTCGTCGAGGGGGTCATGGAGTGCAGGGCGTCCCTGGTTCGCTTCAGCGTCCCTGTGCCTGACTCCTTGACCATGGAGAAGCCGAGCCTCAGCTCCGCCGCGGTCAAGGTCGCCGGCCCGATGACCCCGTCGGCAGTCACGCCCAACGCCTTCTGAATCCGCGCGATTCGTTCCTTCTGGTTCATGCCTTCCTCCTTGTGTCGGTCCTGCCAGCCGGACGGTCCGGTGCTGGATCGCCTCGGGCGCTATTCAGGTTCGGGTCCTTCGCGCGGCCGGGCGACGACTCGCCGTTCAGCGGTCCCTCGCGGAAAAAGGTGCCGTCGAAATAGGCTCGGGCACCGTGGTAATAGTCGGTGTTCTCCGCTCTCACCTCCATTCTCTCGCCGTCGAAGAGAAACTCGATGCGGGCGGCCTTGCCGTCGACGGCGGCCTCCGGATCGGTATCGAGGAAGACCGCCAGGCGCCGCTCCGGGTCGGCAAACGGCGCGAATCCCTGGATCTCGCCCGGATGATTGCTCGGGCCGCGGGCGACGCTGATGTCGAACCGCAGACCGGCATCCCCCGCCGGTCCGGTGGCGAGGCTCAACACCATCCGTCCGCCGGCCTCATCCACCCAGAGGCCGTCGATTCGCCCCTTGGGGTTGCCCCGGCCATAGGTCTCCAGGAACCCCGTCCGGGCCTCAGTCAATTCGGCGAGGGACTCCCAGTACCGGGCGCTGGTGCCCGGATCGCCGTTCGCCTCTTCGTCGAGCTCGGCCTGAAGCGCGGCGATCGAGTCCCGGTACTCGATCCAGTCCCACTGGCGCTGGCGAAGATCCGCCCTTCCTCCCTCGGGCAGCAGGTCCATCACCCGTCGGTAGGCGGCATTCAACGCCGCGTCCGCCTCACCGTGGCGTTCCCGGGCGAGCTGCAGCCGTGCCCCGCGATCGAGTCGCCGATAGGTCCCGCTGGGATCCGGCGCCACCGGGTCGGTCCCCCTCCCGGCGAGGATCACGATCGCCTCGCCCGCGTCGCCTGCGACGATCCGCAGAAACAGCTCGCCGACGACCGGAGTCTCTTCACTGTCCTCCCTACGGGCCGTCAGCGGGCCGCGATGGACCCCGTCCGCGAGCCGGGTGTCGGCATGGAAGGTCCCGGCCTCGGTCCTCAATTCACACGTCAGGTCCGATCCGTCCCGGGACCAGACAGTGAGACGCTCCCGATTCGGACCGAGGAACTCGGACTCGGCTCCGTGGCTGATGCCGGTCGCGACCAGCACCAAAACAGGCAGTAGCACGTTGAGAGGTTTGATAGGGAATTGTACCTCTGGCCGAATCGAGCCGTCCAGAGCCAACAAGCTATCGTGCTGGACCTCGGACCTCGGCCAGCCCCCCCGGTGCTTGTTGCTAGAGTTCGGGCATGGGATGCGAATCGACCGCTGGCTTGTCGCGCCGTGGCGCGCGGCTGGCGGGCAAGCCGCCTTTCGCGGAGTACATCGTCGAGCACTTCGCGCGGTCCGGTGCGGCGGACTACGTGGCACTGTGCATCGCCGAGAACAACTTGCTGACCGACCTCGTCCTGCCACGGCTGGCGGCGGAGGGCGACCCACCCGCACGAGTGCTCGGCTACGACGCGATGGTCGGCGCGCAGGAGTTCCGCGAACAGCTGGCGAGGTTCATGGCGCAGCGGTTTCTCGGCCGGCGCTTCGCCGCGGAGCAGATCGCCGTGCTGGCCGGAGCGGGCACGGTGCTCGAGGACTTGTTCTACGCGCTCGCGGATCCAGGCGACGCCGTGCTCGTGCCGACGCCGAGCTACGCCGGCTTCTGGGCGGACCTCGAGACGCGGAACGAGTTGAACATCGTGCCGGTGCACCGCGGGTGCGAGGATGGCTTCCGGCTGACGACCGAACGGCTCGACGCGGCGCTCGCCGGCAGCACGCAGCCGGTGCGGGCGTTGCTGTTCACGAACCCGGACAACCCGCTCGGCAAGGTCGCTACGGCAGCGGAGATCACGGCCGTCCTCGATTGGGCGGAAGCGCGCGGGATCCACGTCGTGTGCGACGAGATCTACGCGCTGTCGGTGTTCGGCGCGACGCCGTTTACCAGCGTGGCGTCGCTGCGCCCCCGGCTCGGCGACCGGGTCCACGTCGTGTGGGCGTTCAGCAAGGACTTCGGCGCCAGCGGGCTCCGGTGCGGACTCGTCGTGAGCGAGAACGAAGCGCTGATCCGCACGGTAGACGGCCTGGCCTACTGGGGCGCCGTGTCCGGGCACACGCAGTGGCTGCTCGGCCGGATGATCGCGGACGACGCGTGGGTGGATCGCTTCTGCGCCGAACTGCGGCGCCGACTCGGTTCGACCTACCGGCTCGTTTCGGAGGCGCTCGCCGACGCAGGGATCCCGCATGTGCCAGCCGAAGCCGGGATCTTCGTAGTGTGCGATCTGCGCGAGCACATGAGCGAACGGACCTGGGACGCCGAGCACGCGCTGTGGAAAGGGATTCTGGACGAGGCGAACGTCAACCTCACCCCCGGGGCGGCCTGCCGTACCGGCGAGCCGGGTTTCCTGCGCCTGTGCTACGCCGCGGAACCGCTGGAACGCGCGCTCGACGGCGTCGCCCGCGTGGGGCGGCTATTGCGCGGCTAGAAGGGGAAGCCACGCTCAGCGTGCTAGGCTGATGCACGCAACCGCGAGCCCGGCGATGAGCCGACGTACTCTCACGTGGGTCCTGTTGATGCCCCTTCTGGTCGGCGGGTGCCGCGGCAACGGCGGCGGCGAGTCCCCGACCGCACCGCCCGCGCCTCCGCCGCCTCCGCCGGCGCCTCCGGCGCTGGCCGTCGTCGAGGGCTCCCTCGTCGGCCTGTTCACCGCGTCCTCCGGTCTGCCTCAGTTCAGCACCGACTTCTCGGGGAGCAAGGTCGAGGTCGAGCGGGTGGACGACATCGGGTTCCTGTCGCCCCGTCCCACGGGTGAGGTCAGCGCGGCCAACACCTTCCGTATCGAAGACGTTCCGGTGGGAAACGCCTGGGTGACCGTCTCCGGTCCCAATCACCTCACCCGCGAGATGCGATGGGCGATTCGCGCGGGCACGAACACCTTCGAGGGGATCGACCTGGTGAACGACCCCGACTTCCCCACGCATCCGTTCTGGAAGATGTTCCAGTGGTCCACCGGAGGGATCGGGCGCTGGGTCGAACCGGCGCACATCGTCGTGGTCTCGCCGAACATCAGCTACGACGACGTCGTGACCGCCATGCTCGAGCTTGCGATCATGACCCGATCCCGCTTCGTCGCCAGCGTCGAGGCCCGGCCGCCCACCGCCGCCGAGCGCGAGGCCCTGGACCTGCACTGTCACTACACCGGGACGGCCGCGAACGGCAAGATCTTCGTCGGCCAGGGACAGATTGACGAGGCCAGGATCTGTATCGACCGCGACTCCGGAATCCAGGCGACGGTCGCCTGGGCCCTCGTTCGGATTCGCGACGATCCCCAGGCCATCCGTCACGCAATCGGCCACGGTGCCGGAGCGTGGCACCCGTGCGCAGACTTCGGGCCGACCGTGGAGTCCTTGATGAACGGCAAGTGCACCAGCAATTCTGTCCCGCCGGCGCCGGACTGGACGGTCTTCGACAGGCAGGCGTTCCTCTTCGCCTACTCGCGCCCCCCCGGGACGTTGCCGGACGACTTCACCCGGCACATCGAGCTCATGCAAGGCACGGTCTCGGGAACCGACGGCGCGGGCGACGGGTCGAGCGCGCCGGTCCCGGGGTCGACGCTGCCCGGCGAGGCAGAGCGCCCGGGACGAGGGGAAGCAGAGTCGCGAGAACGCTAGGGATCGAGCCGCCGTGCGCGCCTCAGTCGAGGTGCGGGTGCTCGAAGAGGTAGTGCCGCGTTCGCGGCGACGGCACGCCGCTCGCCGCGAGACCTTCGGCCTTCTGGAACTGAGCGACGGCGTCCATCGTGCCCTGGTCGAGGTGGCCGTGCACGGGGCCCGCGTAGAGCCCGGCGCGCCGCAGCCTCTCCTGGATCCGCCGGACGGTGGCCGGCCGGTAGGTCGGATACAGGTTCCCGTCGAGTCCGCGGATGAGCCCCAGCGCCGGGTCGTAGCGCGCCGGTCCCTCGACGCTGGCGGCCAGCGCTTCGGCCTCCCGGCGCTCCCAGTCGGAGAGCGCCGTGGACGCCTGCTGCCAGGCGGAGTCGAGCCGGCTCAAGGCGTCGTCGACCCTGGCCCGGGCTGCCTCCCAGGCATCGCCGCTCGCGTCCCCCAGCTGCGCGAGCGCGCTCTCCGCCTCGGCCAGCCGCGCGCGCGCTTCGCCGCGCGCCTCGTCGAGCTTGGCGGGCAGCCCGCTCTCACCTCCTTCGGCCTGGCCGAGAGCGCCCCCGATCGCGGCGCGCAGCGACGCCGCGCGCTCCGCGAGCGCCGCCGCCTGCTCCTGGCGCCGAGACTCCTCCTGCTCGATTCGTGTCTGCTCCGCGACCTGCGCCTCGTCCACGGTCGGCGCCTCGTCCTTCTTGGCGCAGCCCGGAGCTCCGACCACGCAGATGAGCGCTACCGCCGTTCCCAGGTAGAATCGTCCGGCCCCCATGAGTGCCTCCTTCGTCGAGCGTCGAGACCAGCAGGATAGCCGACCGCCGACGGCGGGACAAGGCGGCGCCGGCCCGGTCCTTGGAGTTGCCGGCGACTGTTCAGTGCCTGGGGCAGGGGCGGGCAGCCTCCATAGCCTCCGCGGCTCTGGATCCCTTAGGCTCGACTTCATGCGAGAGCGCCGACGCCGCCTCCGGCAACTGGCCGCCACCGTCTGGTGCCTTCCGCTCGCCGCGCTCGCTGCCGCACAGCGCCCGATCCTATCCATAGCAACGGATGCCGGCAGCCCGTGTGGCGGTCTCGAGGGGCGGTACGTGGCGCGGGTCTATGCGAGCGGCGAGGTGCTCGTGGTCTCGGGCACCGAGTTCCCGGATGCGCGGCGCGTGGGGCTCGTGGAATCGGGGGCGATGAGCGTCGAGGTGGACGGCCAGGGTCGATGGGCTGCCGCGGCCGCGCCGGACGGTCCGCTTTGGGGGGTCGTCGATCGCGTCCTGCCGGCCACGAATCCGGCGTGCCTGGCCTTTCGCCACAAGGACCGCTTCACCTGGGCAAGCGATCTGTCGACCTATGTCCGCTACTGGGCCGGCGAGGTGTTGCCGGCAATCCGCGCCCTCGACCCCTCCGTCGATCGGCTCGAGATCTCCGATCGCACGGTGCGCCTGGAGGTGGAGCAGCCGGGGGTGGGGCGGGCCGTGCTCGCGGGCGTCGAGGGAGGAATGCTCGGCTTCGGGCGGCTCGAGGACCCCGAACGGTTTCTCTTCCTGCCGGTGGTGCTGAACGAGGCGACGGGGCGGGTCGCGGTCCGCGTCATGAGAATCCGCGGAACGGCGTTCGGCCAGGGCGGGACCGAAACCCTGGGTTGGGCGCTGGCCGACGCGTCCGAGCCGAGCGTGACGGAAACCGAGCCCAGGTTTCGGCTGCGGGTCGCGGGCGTCGAGTAAGGCTCGACTCGGAGGCTGGAGCCGCGTTGCTACGGCGGCGTCAGTAACCCGACCCCTGCAAGATCGCCGGCCCGCTTCTCGTCTTCTCGGGCATGGGCCACAAGATCAGCCACCTGCCCCGGCGAACCGTTGCCGTCTCCGGTTGCGGCCTCGGCCCTGGCAAGGGCGCCGGACTTGACGGTCTGTACGCTTGTACATACCATCGCCGTGTATGAGTGGGATCCAGCAAAGGCGCAGCGAAACCTGAGGAAGCACGGAGTCGACTTTGCAGACGCCGTCGTCGCTCTCGAGGACGAGCTGGCTCTCACCATGAGGGATCCGAGCGCGGAGGGGGAGCAGCGATTCGTCACGATGGGAACTGATGCGCTCGGGCGGTTGCTCGCCGTCGTCTACGCTTGGCGCGCCGAACGCATTCGCATCATCTCCGCGCGGGAGGCGACAGGCGGCGAACGGCGACGCTACGAGGCAGGTTGATGCGCAAGGAATACGACTTTGGAGAGGCCAAGCGAGGTTCGGTCGTGGCGGTTCCGAAGGGCAAGATCCGCATCACGATCCGGCTGGACGAGGACGTGGTCGCGTGGTTCAAGGATCAGGTTCATCGGGCTGGCGGCGGGAGCTACCAGACTCTCATCAACGCGGCTCTGCGCGAGTACGTACGATCGGCCGGGGAACCGCTCGAGGACACACTGCGGCGGATCCTGCGGGAAGAGCGCGAATCGGTCGGTGGTCCAACCTCTCGCTCCTAGCGAGTCCACGTCCGCAGACCTCGACGACCTTGTCCCCGACTGGGAATCGGCACCTCGGGCGGTGCCAGACGTCGAGGCGCCGGGAGCAGGAGCCGGCGAGATCGCCGAGGAGCTGCCCGGGCCGCCCGCGGGCCGATCTCGGCTGCCCGACTCGCACCTGCGCGCCCTCAGCCCGCGGGTGGCACCTCGGCGCGCGGGTCGACGTCGAACCCGATGAGCTCGACCGGGACGCAGTTCTGATCCTCGACGGTCACCCGGATCATGAAGTTGCCGGCCAGGCCCATGTTGGTGAGGTCGGTGGGCGAGTACTGGCTCATCCCGCAGGTAGGGCAGTTGAGCCACTGGCGCATCGCGGGCGGGCTGTCGGTGTCGCGGCCGATGAAGCCGCCGGCGTTCCCGTACTGAACGCCGGCGAAGAAGTTGCTCGTTCCGGTGATGACCGCGGCCGACGGTCCGATCGCGCGCTGCGCGAAGCCGGTGGCCGGACAGGGTCCGAGACCGAGGATCGCCGGCATCGGCGCCGTGGAGATCTCCGTGGTGCCCGGGGGAGTGGGGCCGCCCTGGCCGAAGGCGAACGCGCTCGCGGTGCCGGTGTTCACTCGCGCCGTGAGCCGGACGACGTCGAGCCCGCCCGTCGCGCACTGGGGCGGGACGTCGAACTCGACGAAGGCGGTGTGAATCGATGCCACGCCCAGGCCGCTCTCGCAGGTGCCGTCGTCGAAGCGCAACGTCGAGAGCGCTTCTCCGACCGACCGGGCCTTCATGCCGCCGCGGCCCACGGGCGGCAGCACGGCCGCCCCTCGAGGAGGTGCGCAGTCCGCGCACGCCCGGGGGCGCTCGGGACCCTGGGCACGGATGGCGACCGCGGCCACGTTCGCGGCAGCGGCGGCGACGAGACACAGCACGGTCAACGATCTCCACTGCATGGCCGTTCCCTCTCCGCCGAGGACCCCCGCCGAGGACACTATCCGAATCCTGCGCCGGCGATCGATCAGTCGACCCTCCGGGCCCGGATCTTCCGGGTGCCGGCCTGGCCGTAGAGGAATGCCGTGGCACGCTCCCCGTCGCCGAGGACGAACTCGATCTCGTCGCCGAGGTCGGGGATGACGAACATCCGGTCCGAGACCGGGAGCATCTCCCATCGGCCGTAGAAGAAGCGGCCGGACGCGGTCGTGATCTCCGGCTGGACCTCGGGGCGGACCTCGAACTCGTAGCGTCCGACGAAGCGGGCGAAGTCGCCGGCCGCCATGGGCACGACCTCGTGCTCGACGACGTAGCCGGGCCAGGCGTACTCCCAGGCCACCGCCCTCAAGACCTCGTGCATCAGGTCCCAGCCGGGGGAGTTGACCATCACGACGGCTCCCCGGCCGAGCTCCGGGTAGCCCACCATGAAGGCGACGAAGCCCGGCAGGCCGCCGCCGTGGGAGGTCCGGCGCGCCGCGCCCTCGGCGAAGATCTCGGTGCCCAGGCCGCGGTTCTCGAGCTGGCGCGTGACCATGCCGGCGGCCAGGGTCCTCGGCAGGAACCCGCCGTCGGTCCGGCTGGCCTCGAAGACCGCCAGGAGGAAGCGGCACAGGTCCGTCGGCGTGGTCCAGAGGCCGCCGACGGCCGCCGGAACGACGAGCCCCTTGCCCGGGAGGGGCTCGCCCTCGCCGTCGTGCCCGTGGGAGGCCTGGGCGAGCATCGCGGCCGGCAGCACGGCCTCGAAGCTGCTGCTCGCCATTCCCAGCGGGTCGAATACCTCCTCACGCGCCAGCCGGGCGAACGGCCGGCCGTCGACGTCGGTGAGAAGCTGCTGCAGCACGCCGAACGCCGGGTTGGAGTAGCGGAAGCGGCGCCCCGGGGGCTCGATCCGCGTCACTCCGGGCGTGTCGCGACCGCCGAGGAGCTCGGCCAGCGAGGGACGGGGATCCTGCAGAGGGACGGCGGGGAAGGCGAACGGAGCCAGCCCGGCGCTGTGCGTGAGCAGGTGTCGCACGCGCACCGGCTCCGAGCCTGCGGCCGCGGAGTCCGGGAGCTTCCACGCGGCGAGGTGGTCGTTGACGGGATCGTCGAGAGCCAGGCGTCCGGCCGCCACCAGCCGCAGCGCGACCAGGGCCGCCACGGGCTTGCTGATCGATCCCGCCTGGAAGAGGGTCTCCGGGGTCACCGGCTCCTTCGATCCGGCTCGGACGACGCCGTATCCTCGGGCCCAGGCGAGCTCGAACTCGTCGATGACCGCGACGCTCAGTCCCTTGGCGCCGTAGTGGGCCATGCGCTCGGCGAGCGACATCCGCTCGGGCTCGGTGCCCCGCAGCAGGATCGGCGGCAGCAGCCCGGACTCGACGCGGGCGATCCGCGCCGCGACCGGCTCCGCCGTCGCCTGGGGCGGGGTCGGTGGCTCCTGGCTCCCCAGCACGCGGCCGCCCGCGAGAACGCCGCCCACGGCGAGGCAGACCAGGGTCCGGTGGACGCTCGAGCGGGTCGTCGGCACTGTCACGTCATCGGCCTCCGGAGCCCGGCGAACCTCGGCGCGGCCAGCGCCGCCTCGCGGTCGAGCCCCACCTGGTGACGGCTCGGGACTCCAACTCGTGAACGTCGACGCCGACGCGCTCGTCGTCGAGCCTCAGGCGTCGATTATAGACGGCAGGAAGGAGGCTCGAGGCGCTGCATCCCAGAGCGGACTTCGCCAGAATTCCCTGTCCCACGCGTTCCCTTCCAGAGACAGCGGAGAGCTCCCAGAATCAGCCTGCTCGGGACCCTACCCGCTGGGGTATTGCCGAGGCCGGTCTCGCGAGGTAAACGATAGGCTCTCGAGAAGGGCACACCTGGGGAAACCCAGCGCCGCAAAGCCACGGGTCCTCGCTGGTCGTGACGCCCTCCCGCCGCGACCCGACAAGACCGCCGAGCCGCCGGAGAGTTCGGAGGCCGAAAATGAATTCGGCCCGCGCCCAGGAGAAGGAGAGTCGATGAGAGATCTCGGATACCGAACAGTCTTGGTGGCCTGCGTGGTCATGGCCCTCGTGGCCTCTCAGGCCGCGGCCCAGCCCGGGACGCTGATCCAGAACGTGAACCTGCCGGTGACCGGCGTCGGGGTGAGCGTCGCCGTGGACTGCCTCGGGAACGTCTACTACACCCTGAACGGAGACACCAATCTGTACGTCATGGACATGAACGGGCTGCTGCTCAACACGATCTCGATCGTGGACGCGGCGAGCGGCGCCGGCCTGAACATCGACGAGATGGCCTGGGACGAATCGCGGATGATCCTGTGGGGACAGGTCCACGGCAGCAACCCGGTGGACGTCTACCAGATCAACGCGACCACCGGCCAGGCCAGCTTCGGCTTCACGAGCCAGACCATCAGCGTCGGCTCCTACCGTGACGGCATCGCCTACGACGGGACCGACGACTCCCTGTGGATCAGCGGAGACGTCAGCACGACGATCGAGCACTACCAGACAGACGGCACCTTCATCAACGCGATCACGCCGACGGACGCCGCCGGCAACACTCTGGGCTTGATCAGCGGCGTCATGGTGGGCGTCGGCGATCTGCTGTACCTCGGCCGCAACGGCGCGGTCCAGATCGTCCAGGTCAAGAAGAGCGACGGCACCTTCATCGCCAGCTTTGCATCGCCGGGCGGCGCCCGTGACGAGGGCTTGGAGTGCGATCCGGTCAATTTCCTGCCGAAGCTGGCCCTCTGGTCGCGGGAATTCAACCCTCCGGGCTTCGCGTCGGTGATCGAGATCGAGCCGTTGACCTGCGAATGCGGGGGCGGGGCGGTCGTGACCTGCACCAAGGGCTTCTGGAAGAACCACCCCGAAGACTGGGTCAATCTCTCGCCGGGAGACGTGCCCGTCTGGGGTGGTGGCTCGACCTATCTCGAGATCCTGCACCTGGCGCCGAAGAAGGGCGACGCCTCGATTCTCCTGGCGCACGCCTTCATCGCCGCGACCCTCAACAGCGGGGCGCCGGCGGGAGACCTGGCGGCAGCCGAAGCTCTGCTTCTGGTCTACCCCGTGGGCAGCGGCGCGCTCCAGGCCAAGGGCAAGAACACCAACCCCGACCGGGCGGTGGCGCTTGCCCTGGCAGGGCTGCTTCAGGAGTTCAACGAGAGCGCGGAATGTACGCTATGAGTGCGCTCTAGGACGGGTTCCACCGCGGGGGAGAGGGGCGCGGGGCTGGAGGACGGCGGCTCGCCCGGGAAACGGGGGAGGCGGCGACCGGCCTACCCCGACCCCTCTTCCCTCTCGATCTCTTCCATCTTCTTGCGCAGACTCAAGGGACGCATGTCGGTCCAGACCTCCTCGATGTAGTCCAGGCATTCCGTCTTCGTGCCCTCGAAGCCCTCCGCCCTCCAGCCCTTCGGAACCTCGCGATCCGCGAACCAGACCGAGTACTGCTCCTCGTGGTTCACCACGACCTGGTAGCGCCTGTCGTCTTCTTCGTCTTCCCACCGGTCCATTGCCACGGACTCTCCTTTCGAGAGAATTCGTCGTGGTCGCACCTTATCGTCTCGAGGCGCGGAACGCCCGCTCGCGAGGCCGTGCGAAACAGGCCGCGAGGAGTGCCGATGCGACCCTCGGCACCTTGACGGCCCGCTCCTCGTCGAGGGTCTGGTCCACCAGGCGGTGCTCGACGTCCAGGCGCCGCGAGCTGGCGCCGACGAGATCGCCGACGAGCTGCTCGAAGGGCGGGAGGGTGCGGCGGGGGATTCTGGGCCACGAGCGGCGAAGCCCATGCGGACAGCTCCGCCGCTCACTGCCGGACAGGCGACAGCCTCTAGGTGACCTCGAACACGAAGACGCTGCGATCGAAGTAATCGCCCTTGTCGTGCCAGTCGGCCTGGAAGAGGAACGAGTTGCCCAGGTAGTTGCTCGGCTCGATCCCGGCGGGCACCTGGACGTTGAAGCTCAGGGTCGCCGTGGCGCCCGAGGCGAGCGTCAGCCCGGCGAAGTCCGGCTGCGTCAGCCGCGGGAAGCGCGGATCCACGGTCGCCAGCGCCCGGCCGTTGTTGATGACGAAGTTGGCGGGTCCGACGAAGAGGTGGACGAATAGCCAGATGCGGGTGATCGGATCAGGGTTGTAGATCCCGATGTTGTAGCTCACCGTGCCGCCGGGCGCCACCGTCCCCGCCCAGCTCTGGAAGTAGATCGTCGGCGAGTTGACCTTGCCCAGCTTGCGCCTCAGCTGTTCCTCGGTCAGCCCGGTGAAGTGCAGGTCCTTGCGCTCCGCCTTCTTCTTTTCCGCCGCGATCTTGGTCTGCAGCTTCTTGATCGGGTCTTCGGGCTTCTTTGCCATGGTCGGTCTCCTTTGCGGGTGACCCGCAGAGTGTTGGAGGTCTTGCGGAATCGACGGGCGGCCGCGGCGGAGGCGCGCGCGCCTGGAAGAGGACCTTCAAGGTCCACGTCACGGCCTGCCCTTGTCGCGCATGTGGGGCGCAGCGGCGTGTTCCACCTCTCGGATCGAAGCAAGCCCGTCCGAGGGGAGCGATACCGGGCGCGGGCCGGGTGGTTCGGGGTCGCGACCGAGCGACCACTTGTGAGCACCTCCTGACTAGCTTGGGCGGGCGAGGAACCCCCGCCGTTACAGTCCCTGGAACGCCCGATTCCCGTCGCGACTCCTCTTGAGGGACGCCGGGGGTTGGAGTAGCTTCGGGCTGGCGTGACGAAAGACGATCTGGCGAAGCTGTTCGAGCACATGAGGTGGGCCGATCGAGAGGTCCTCGCGGCGGTCGCCGAGGCGGGGGACGGCGCGTCGGCCGAGGCCGAGCTGCTGGCGCACGTCGTCGGGGCGGAGCTGGTGTGGCTCGACCGGATCGAGCAGGTAGCCCCCAGCGTCGCAGTCTGGCCGGCTGGAGACCTCGAGGCCTGCGCGGGCATGCTGCGCACCGCCGGCGAGCGCTATCGCAAGTTCCTCGCTGCCCTGCCGGCCGAGCGTTTGAGCGCGGACGTTCGCTATTCGAACAGCGCCGGTCAGGAGTTCGGAACGCGCCTCGACGACATCTTGCTGCACGTCGTGCTCCACGGCTCCTACCATCGCGGGCAGATCGCCACGCGACTCCGCGCCGCCGGGGCGAGACCGCCGGCCACGGACTACATCGGCTTCGTCCGCGGGGTCCCGGCCGCGACTCGGCGGGCACCCGGACTCGCTCCCGGTCCTCGTGGGCGCGGGCGATGAAGACCACGCCGGCGTCGTCCGCGAACTGCAGGTCGTAATCGACGTCTCGACCGACGATCGGCGGCCGCTGGAACTGCACGGACCGGCCGGACTGGACGCGAGCCCACCCCCTCGTGTGGTGTGCCGGCCGGCGCCGGCCACTAGGCTGGCGTCCGAGTCTCGAGAGCGGTACGAGTGTTCTCGGGCGTGGGGGGGCGCTCTTCTTTTCTATTGGGGAAGACTCGATCCAGGAAAAGGAGGTAGTCCCGATGTCCCGACAGCTCTGGTTGGTGGTGGTTCTCGGCTTTCTTCTGGTTGGCTCGGCGGCGGCTGGTCGGCGGGCAGGTGGCGGCGACCACCAGGGGCGCGCGGAGTACGATGCCGCCGGCCGGGTCGTGCGGACGGCCGCAGGCCTGGAGGTGAGCTTCCCTTCCCCGGCCGGCGAATTCGAGGCTCCGAGCTCCGCGCCGGGTGACGCCGGTCGCGGGCCGGCCCCGCCGGCTCGCGCCGCCGGCGACCTGAGCGCCAACCTGGCCTGGTTCTGGCCGCCGCTGGGCGTCGGCATCGGCGCCACCGGGATGTTCCTCGAGAACCTGGACGGTCAAGGCGGGCTCGAGCTCGTGGCCGCGGCCACGCCCGGCGGGTTCGGGGCGAATACCTACTGGTACGCGCTCGCGTGGGACGGGTCCAACTACGAGCGCGTGTGGACCAACGTTCCCATGGACGAGCCGATCGAGGCCCTCACGGTTGCCCAGGTCGACGGAGATCCGGCGCTCGAGGTGCTCGTCGCCACCGGCACCACGGTGTGGATCTACGACGGAGCCGCCCGCGAGCTGCAGGGGTCGATCGCGGTCGCCGTCGTGCCCACCGCGCTGGTAGCGGGCGACGTCGACGCGGATGGCGACGCCGAGATCGTGGTCTGCGACGATCTGGATCTCTACACCTACGCCGTCGCAACGGGAGCCCAGGAGCTCGTGCGCCTCGGGTTCGGCGGCGTCGCCATGGACCTCGGGCAGGTCGACGACGATTCCGCGCTCGAGATCGGGATCACGAACGGGAGCCAACCGGCGTATGTCCTGGACGGCGCGACCGGGCTGACGGATTGGGGAACCGGCGACGGCCTCGGGCACGTCATCCGGTTCGGCGACCTCACTGGCGACGGCCACGACGAAGCCGTCGGCGGTTTCGCCTGGACCACAGGGGTCCGCGTCTACGACGTCTTCGGAGACGCGCTCCTGTGGGAGGAGCCGGTCTTCAACCTGGCCGCGGTCAGGGTCGAGAACGTCGAGGGAGACGCCCGGCCCGAAGTGATCTACGGCGAGGCGCAGTGGGGTGACGTGCACGTCCTCGACCAGAACGGGGTCGAGCTGTGGGCCGTCGACAACCCCGAGCACGGTACGACCGACATCGCGATCGGCGATGCCGACGGAGACGGCGTACGCGAAGTGCTCTGGGGCGCCGGCTACACGTCGACCGGGCCTGACTACCTGTTTGCCGCCGACGCGGTGACCCATGTGCAGGAGTGGCAGAGCATCGATCTGGTGGCGCCGCTTCTCGGGCTCGATTTCGGGGACGTCGACGCCGACGGCGACGACGAGTTTCTCGTCACGACCTTCTCGTCCGACAGCGGGTACGACGACGGGCGGTACCTCATCTTCGACGTCCTGTCGCACGCCCTCGAGCACGTGAGCGCCCCGCCGACCTCTTCGGAGTGGACCGGAGTCTGGGGCGCGCAGCTCCTCGACACCGACGCGGATCCGCAGCTCGAGATCTGCATGACGACGGGGGTCACCTACTCCGGCTGGATCGCCTGCTTCGACGGCCTGACGCACGCGGAGGAGTGGAGCTTCTCGATTCCGTCCGGTCTCTCGTTCGGGTCGCTCCTGGCTGCCGACGTCGACGGCGGCGGGGACCTCGAGCTGGTGGCCGGCACGATCAAGGAGCACACGGGGGCGCCCGGGGTCTTCGTCTATGCGCTGGATCCGGAGACCGGTCTCCTGTTCTGGCGGAGCCCGGATCTCGGGAACTCCTGGTACCAGCTGACGATGCTCGAGGTCGGCGACGTGGACGGGGACCTCGACCCCGAGGTCGTGGTGGCTTCGGACGGCGACTGGGTCGCGGTGCTGGACGGCGCGACGGGCGCGATCGAGCTGGCGCCCAGCGCTCACCCGGTCAACTCCTTGAAGCTCGCCGACGTCGATGGTCTCGGAGATCTCGAGATCGTCATCGGCACCGACGATGGAATGCTCGCGACGATCGATCCGTCGACCGGCGCGGCAACCGTGGTCGGCGGCCCATTGCCGGGCCCGGTCGAAGGGATCGAGCGCGGGATCTTCCGCGGCGAGGAGCTCTACGTCCTCTCGAGCGACGGCACGCTCGGGTTCTACCCGGCGCTCGACGCGCAGCCCGTCGCGTCCATCTTCCTGGGCACGGGCACGGGCCGCCACGACAGCCTGCTGGTGGGCGACTTCCGAGGCAACGGGGATCGCGTGCTCGCCGGCAACAGCGTCGGCGTGGCGGAGGTCGCCACCTCGGCGGTCCCCGGGACGCCCATCTTCGCCGACGGCTTCGAGTCCGGCGACACCTCGGCGTGGAGCGCCACCGTGCCGTAGGTGCGCGGGCCGCTGGAGGGGGATGCGCCCTTCGAGAAGAACCGCGACCAGCTGGCGACGCCTTGGAGTCGGAGCGCCCGGAAGAGCAAGGTTGGGCCGGATGAGCTCCGGCTCCCTTTGCGCGAGTGGCTGGAGAGCGCTGCCGCTTCGCCGCTGGTTCGCCGAGTCGGCATCTCGCCGGCTCCTCCTGCACCTCCCGCACCTCCCGTAAGACGGCTTGCGGGCAGGAGGTCTTGCTCGAGGTGATCTACCAGGATTAGGTCTGCCCGTGACCCGGGCGACTCGGGGACGGGGACTCTTGCTCCTCAGCCGCGAGCAGTGGGAGACCTGAGCAGCCAGATTCCCCCGAGCCCGGCGAGGAAGATCACCGGTCGGAGGACCTGCAGGCCCTCGCCGTGGCTGAGGTGGGTGTACGCGGCGCCCAGCATGATCAGCGCGAGACCGATCACGGCGTACCGCGTCGTCCGGGGAACGAGCAGCCCGATGGCACCGGCAAGCTCGGCGACGCCGATGAGGATCGCGAACCAGGCCGGGTATCCCCAGCCCTCGAACATGGCTGTGGCGGCGCCGCTCAACTTGCCGACGGCGGCCATCAGATATAGCGCTGCGAGCAGGACTACGAGGATCCACGATGCGGTTGTCCGTCCCTTCGATGTACCCACGGCGACCTCCTTGTGTGCTGCGAAAGCGAGCGAGTGATGCGTGTACTACGTGCCCGCCGCCAACAGGTTGCCTGCCGCCGGGTCGCAGCGCGCTCGACGTCGAGACCCACTGCACTGATGCGCACTGATTCACCCCACGCGTCGCCACCACCCGAATCCTGGGCGCGACCCTCATGACCCGCGATCGAGCGATCGTCGAGTCCGAGCTGGTCCGAGTCCTCGGGTGACGAGACGCCCGGTTGTCAAGCCACCCCCGGACCGACTGATCCGAGGGTGGCCGGGGCTCGAGCTCGCGCGTCGAGCGGAAGAGCTACTTGTGACTCTGGCAGAACACCAGGGTGACCTCGTCCCAGGCCACCTCGCCGGCAACCGGGTCGTAGGTGCCGTTGCCGCCGATGCCGCCCTTCGGGAAGCGGGCTCCCCGAATGATCTCGCCGTTGAAAGTGAACGTCCAGGGTGAGGGCTCGAAGTTCCAGGAGACCACGGTCCGGTTGGTCCCCTTTGCACTCGTCTCCTCGAGCTCCCAGCTCACGTAGGCCGTGATGTCGGCCGTGAGGCCGGTCGGGCCGTAGACCGCCGGCAGATCGGCGTGCTCGTAGCTGTAGGTGTAGGTGTCGCCGGTGAAGGCGCTCTCGACGAGCCAGCTTCCCTTGAAACCGATCGGCGTCGGCTCGAACGAAATGAGCTCGACGAACCTCATCACGTCACAGCCGTCGTCTTCGACCAGCGAGTCGGCCTGGACGGCGGCTCCTCCGGCGGCCAGGACCGCCGCCATGGCGACGAAAACGATTCTCTTCATCACTCGGTTCTCCTTGATTCTGTTGACAATCGTCCGTTTCATTCCGTTCCTTCTTGGGTCTCATCTGGAGACCTCGGCGCGAACGTAGCTCCTCGCCGGCTCCCGAAGCCTGTGAGTAGGTTGAGAGGTTGTTGAGATCAACCTGAGGAGCCGAGCGCCCCGCCTACCCGGCCGGGTGTCGTGCTCCGGTCTGCGAGTCGGTTAGCTTGCTCGCGGAACTCCGGCCTCTACGTATTCCGGGGGGAGGCGGTGAGCTTGCGCTCTGCCGAATCTGGCCGGAGAAGAGGCGGCTCGATGGTGCGCGACTTCCAGATCGACGGCTGGGAGGTCCACGCGCAGCTCAATCAGCTGACCGGACCGACCGGCACCGTGAGCGTCGAGGGTCGCTCGATGGCGGTTCTGTTCGCCCTGGCGAAGCGGGCGGGAGAGATTGTCTCGCGCCAGGAGCTGCTCGACGAGGTTTGGGGCGAGCTCTTCGTCGGCGAAGAGGTGCTGTCGCATGCGATCTGGGATCTACGCCACGCCTTCGGCGACGATCCGAAGCGGCCGCGCCTGATCCACACTCACCGCAAGCGCGGCTACCGGCTGGCCGCCAAGGTCTCGTGGCTCGACGAGGGCGTCGGCGCCACCGGCCGCTTCCGCTTGCTCGAGCGCGTCGGGGGCGGCGCTATGGGCATCGTCTTCCGTGCCGAGGACACACTTCTCGGACGCACCGTCGCGCTCAAGTTCCTGCCGCCCGAGTGGAGCCGCGACGAGCTCGCCAAGGCCCGCTTCCTGCGCGAGGCGAAGACCGCCGCCGCACTCGAGCACCCCAATCTCTGCACGCTGCACGAGATCAGCGAGACCGACGACGGCAGGCTCTATCTGGTGATGCCTTTCTATCCGGGAGAGACGCTGCGCTCGGCCCTGGGCAGGAGGGGCGCTCTGCCTCCCGAGCGCGTCGTCGACATCGGTCGCCAGGTGGCCGCCGGCCTGGCCGCCCTGCACGAGGTCGGCATCGTCCACCGCGACGTCAAGCCGGGGAACGTCCTGCTGACGGATCAGAGTCAGATCAAGCTGCTCGATTTCGGGCTGGCGAAGTTCGCCGGCTCGACCCGACTCACCCAGGCGGGCTCCTCCCCCGGAACCCCGGGCTACATGTCGCCCGAGCAGCTTCGCGGCGAGGAGGCCGGCCCGGCCTCGGACGTCTGGTCGCTGGGGGCGCTGCTCTACGAGGCGCTCAGCGGCCGGCCACCGTTCGGTTCCGAGAACCGGGAGGCCGTCTTCTACGCGATTCTCCACTCCGAGCCCGAGCCCTTGACGGCTCGCGGAGTGAACGAGGCGCTCGCGAGGGTGATTCACAAGGCTCTGGCCCGGGGAGTCGAGGACCGGTTCGCGAACGCGGGCGACCTGAGGCTGGAGCTCGTCCGCGTGTCCGGTGCCGCAACCTCGGCACGGGAGTCCGTGAGCGGATCTCGAACGGCGATTCCGCCCGCAGCCGCGCGGTCGCCACGGCCGCTGCCCTCCGAGGCACCAGTGCGGCGCCATCCCAGTCCCGCGGAGGCCCCTGACCTCGGTGGGAGGGGAGCAGGGTGGCGGCGGTGGTGGCCGGGAGCGGCGCCTCTCGCTGCGCTGGTCCTGGTGGCGACGGCCGGGCTCTTCGCCATGCGGCTGCTTCGAGGGGGACAGGGCGACGGGTCGAGGGACAGCGAGGCTCCGGTCGCGGCGACCGCCCTGCGCGTCGAGATCGGTCCGTTCGAGAACCGCACCGGTGATGCGGATCTGGACGGACTCGCCCTGATGGCGGCCAACATGGTAGGCACCGGACTCGGGTCGACCGGGCGGGTCGTGTTGCTGCCGCCGAGCAAGGACGCCGGGAGCGCGGGCTTGCCGATCTCCGTGAGGCGGACTCTTGCGAAGACCGCGCCGCGGATCGCGGCGAAGCTGAGGGTGAGTGGCGCCGTCTACCGGACCGCTGAGGGGCTCGGCGCCGGTGCCGAGGTCACCGAACTGGCGACCGGGGCGCTGGTGCGCAGCGTCGACGTCGGCCCGGCGGGTCTTCAGCAACCCGAGGCGATGTTGGACGAGCTCCGCGACCGGGTGATGAGCGTGGTCTCGATCGTCGCCGACATGCCGTATCGGATGCCGGCGTTGTTCTCGCTCATCCCTCGCTACCCGGCCTACCAGGAGCTCTGGCTGGGCCTCTCGGTCGACTCCGCGGTCGACGCCGAGCCAGCTCGGCAGCATCTCGAGCGGGCGCTCGAGCTGGAGCCGGAGCTCGCCCTGGCCGCCCTCTACCTGGCCGGGGCGCCGCGAGACCTGGTCGGTCGCGCGACGGCCGAGGAGCTACTGCTCGAGCTCGACAGCAGGCGGGAGGTCTTGACGCCCTACGAGCGTCATGCGACCAGCGCCTTCCTCAATCAGATCCGCGGTCGATGGGCCGACGCCCTCCTGCAGCTGCGTAGTGCCGAGACCTGGGCGCCTGAAGATCCCTGGCTCGCGGCGCAGGTCTCCGATACCGCCCTGTGGCTCAACCGGCCGCTCGAGGCGCTGGAGGCAACCGAGCGGATGCCCATCGAAGAGGTTCGAGGCCCGTTCGAACGCTACCGACTGGTGATCAGCCGTGGGTACGCGCTGCATTCGCTGAGGCGGTACGAGGAGGAAGCGGACTTCGCCCGCCGCGCGCTCGAGCTTCTCCCCAACCTGCCGACCGAGCCCAGGTACGCGGAGGTGCGGGCGCTTGCGGCGCTCGGGCGCATCGACGAGCTCGAGAGCGTGATCGCCGCCAGCCGCGCCGACGTCACGCCGATGTGGGAGGAGAACCTCGCCTGGTACCTGCTGTCGAGCGCACTGCAGCTGCGCGCCCACGGGCATCCCGACCTTGCCCGAGACTACGCGGAGCGTGCCCTCGCGACCTGCCAGGCCGGAGAGGTCTGTCCCGACGACCAGATTCTCGGCTGGACTCTCTGGCTGCTCGGGCGTCACGAGGAGGCGTATGCCCACTTCGCGGATCTGGTGGCCGAGCACCCCCGGTCCGTCATCTTGCGCGGGCAGCTTGGCTGTCTGGCGGCGCTGCGTGGTGACCGCAGAGAGGCCGAGCGGATCGCTACCGAGATCGACCAGACCCCCGGGACTCCAATCTACGGCGTCAGAAAGACCTTCCGGGGACTCATTCAAGCCCACCTCGGTGACTTCGAGGGAGCGATGCACCTCCTCGCCGAGGGCTTTGCCGATGGCGGGAACTACGAGGAGTTCCGCGTCCACTACCACGTCTTCCTCAGTCCGCTACTCGGCTACCCGCCCTACGAGGATCTGGTCAGCCCCAAAGGCTGACCCCCCGAACCCCACCCCGCGAGGCGTTACCCGAATACCCGCCTCAATTCGCGGCATCAGCTCGCGGGAGGCCGCCAGGGGCGGGGTTTCCGTCCGAGGTCTGGGGTCGTGAGGCGACCGTCGTCGTGCGCCGCGGCGAGCTCCAGCAGAATCGCGGGCGTGGAGCTCGTCATCTCGCGCTTCGTCGGTGTCCGGGTCAGGGGTTGGAAGTGGACGCGCGCATCGGGATGCTCCAGGATCACCTGCAAGGCCTCGAGATTGCGCAGCTCGCCGAGCCGGCAGCTCCAGATCTCGCCGCCGAGGATCTCCACGTAGCCGGCGAGGTAGTCACCCAGGCGCACCTGAAGCACGAGATCCCGTTGGCCGATGCTCGCCATCTGCAGGTAGTCGATGACGCTGAATGGGGTGAAGGGAGCAGGCGCGGTCTGCGGCCCGGCGGCGGGCTCGGCGGCCGCTTCCGCCACAAGC
Organism: Acidobacteriota bacterium; assembly: GCA_029862975.1. GTDB lineage: Bacteria > Acidobacteriota > Thermoanaerobaculia > Multivoradales > JAHEKO01 > CALZKB01. Next base: position 26,434 of record JAOTWP010000010.1, on the reverse strand, counting down.
ACGTCGTGGACCCGGTCCCTGAGGTCCTGGAGGGAAAAAGGCTTCTCCCAGATCTCGATGAAGGACAGCCGTCTCAGATGCCGGTCGAACAGCGGCTGGCTGCCGGTAGTTACGAGGACGGGGATTCGCGGGCATGCCGACCGGGCGCGGGCGATGAGCTCCACGCCGCTCATTCCCGGCAGGCCGAGGTCCGAGATCAGCAGGGAGGGCCTCGTTCTCTCGAGGCCGTCCAGAGCCGTCTCGGCCCGCTCGAACGCTTGCACCACGACCTCGGGCAGTCCGCTCAGGATCTTCTCTTCGAGGGTGCGGAGGCCCTCGTCGTCCTCGACGAGGAAGATCTTCCTCGCAGCCATCCCGCGCGGTCCCGAGCCGAGAGCCCGCCGGAGCGACATCTCGACGCTCTCGATCGTGCCCCGGGACGACCGGCGCGGCTGTGCGAGGGAGGTTCCCTCGCCGGCGGAGAGCCCGATCCCGGCGGCGGTCGCCACAGCGCCGCGATCCGCGGACGCGGAGGTCTGCGGCTCCCCGCCGCCGAGCCGGAGAGACTGCGTGAGCTTGATGGCATCCATTGGCATGGCGCGGGCCGCCGGGTTCGTCGAGGTCGGCGGGGTCCCTTCTCGCGTGTCGTTCTGCGTCGTTGCAGAATGGGTGCCAACTCGGGTGCGCCGCGAAGGTGGCGAAAGGACGAGGGTCCAGGGCGCCGCGGCCCCGAGGTGCCGTTTCTGCCCGTCCAGTTCCTGGATGGCGAGTCGAATCTCCGGACCCACGCGATTCTCGGTGGTGCCGGCTGGACTACCTGATCTCGGCGGCTTCGTTCTGGCCGCTCTCGCGGCGGAGGAGGTCTTCGAAGAGCTTCTTCTCGAAGGCTCGGCGGTGCGCGACGCGAGCCGTGATCGTGCCGGCTCTCACCAGCTCGAGCAAAGCGTCGTCCATCGACCTCATGCCGCGTGCGCGGCCTGCCTGGATAATCGAGCGGATCATCGGCGTGTTCGCCTCCCGGATCACGTTGCCCAGGCCTCGCGTGCGCAACAGGATCTCGCACGCCGCGACGCGCGACTTTCCGTCCGGCGTGGGTAGCAGGATCTGCGCCACGACCGCGGCGAGGGAACTGGACAGGCTGGAGCGAATGGCGGATTGCTCGTCGGCGGGGAACACGTCGATCAGCCGGTCGATGGTCTTCGCCGCGCTGTTCGTGTGCAGGGTCCCGAGCACGAGAACGCCCATCTCGGCGGCCCTGACCGCCAGACCGATGGTCTCGAGATCGCGCATCTCGCCGACCAGGATGACATCGGCGTCCTGGCGCATGCCCGCCTTGAGGGCGGCACCGAAGCTCTCGGTGTCGATTCCCACCTCGCGCTGCGAGATCGCGCAACGCTTCTCGCGATGGATGAACTCGACCGGATCCTCGATGGTCAGGATGTGCCGTGCGCTTTCCGTGTTCATGCGGTCGACGAGAGCCGCCAGGGTGGTCGACTTGCCGGACCCGGTAGGCCCCGTCACGAGCACAAGGCCTGATTCGAGATCGGCGAGGTCGCCCACCACCTTCGGCAGGCCGAGCTCTTCGAGGCTCAGGATCTCCTCGGGGATCCGGCGGAAGACGGCGGCGGCGCCGTTCTCCTGCTCGAAGTAGTTGGCGCGGAAGCGCCCGAGGGTCTCCAGGCTGTAGGCGAAGTCCAGATCTCCCGTTTCCTCGAAGCGCCGCCACTGCTCTGCGGAGACGATCTCCCGCAGGATCGCGCGCATCTCGCCGCTGGCCATCGTCGCCCACCCTTCGACCGGTTGCAGCAGACCCGCGATCCGAATGCGGGGCTCGAGACCCGAGGCGAGGTGGAGGTCGGAGGCTCCGAGCTCGAAGACGCTGCGAAACAGCTGATGCAGGCGGGCCATCGGTCTCTCAGGCCTTCGTGTCGCCGCGTCCGAGGCCGTGGCGCTCGGCCGCTTCTTGCGAGACGACGCCGTCGCTCACGAGCTGGCGCAGCGAATCCTCCAGCAGCACCATGCCGTCGGCTTTCGCAGTCTGCATCAGCCCCTCGAGCTGAAAGGTCTTGTTCTCGCGGATGAGGTGGGAGACCGCACGCGTCACGACCAGGATCTCCAGGGCCGCCACCCGTCCCGCCCCGTCCGCCCTGCGGACGAGGCGCTGAGAGATGACTGCGCGCAGCGACTCGGACAGCATGACGCGGATCTGGTCTTGCTCGGCGGGCGGGAACGCGCCGATGATCCGGTCGATGGTGCGGATGGCGCCGGAGGTGTGAAGGGTCCCGAGCACCAGATGGCCGGTCTCCGCCGCCGTCAACGCCAGGGAGATCGTCTCGTGGTCGAGGAGGTCGCCCAGCGCGATGACGTCGGGGTCCTGGCGCAGCGCCGCCCGCAGGACCTGGGCAAAGCTCCGGCTGTGCTTGCCGACCTGGCGCTGATTGACGACGCAGAGCCGAGACGGGAACAGGTACTCGATCGGCTGCTCCGCCGTGACCAGATGCTCACGGCGCTCCTGATTGATGAGGTCGAGCAGCGCCGCCATCGTCGAGGTCTTGCCGCATCCCGAGGGTCCCGTCACCAGGACGAGGCCCTGCTGGTAGTTGGTGAAGCGCGCCAGCGCGAGCGGTAATCCGAGCTCGGTGAGGGTCGGTGCTCGACCGCCGATCAGGCGCAGCACGATGCCGGTCCCCCGCCGATGTCTGTAGGCATTGCCCCGGAAGCGCGCCAGCCCGGGCACGCTGAACGCGAAGTCCACCTGTCCTTCGGCAGCCAGCAGCTCGCGATGGCCCGGTGGCAGCAGCGACACGGCCAGCTCTTCCGCCCTGGCCGGCGTCAGCGCGGACGACACGACTTCCAGCTCGCCGTGGATGCGGAACCTCAGCGGGGCCGCGCTCTGCACGTGGATGTCACTGGCGCCCACGTCGACGGCGGTCATGAGAATCTCGCCCGCCGAGGCCTGTGGCGAGAGCTCGAGCCGCGCTCTCGGGGCGGAGGCGTCGACGTCCGCCGTCCTCGCCGCCTCCTCCCGTTGCCGCGCCGCCAGCAGGACGGCCTGGTCCTCCGACAACCAGCCCAGGTCGATGAAGATGTCACCCAGCCGGCGCCGCCCGTCCTCGCGGCTCTGCAGCGACGTGGCCTCGGACAGCTGATCCTCGGTGACCAGTCCCTCCTGCACAGCCAGCCGGCCGAAGAGCGCATCACCATGCGCTCTCCGCTCTTGCTGTCGGTCTGCGTCCGAGGGTTCCACCACACTCTTCTCCGGCGGTGCTTCACCGCGCGACAGGGGATCGTATCGTTCGCCGACCCCGGCCGCCAGATGCCCGAGGTCCGGTGTCCTGGCCTACGCGGTTTCCGGCCTCGACCGTCGCCGAAGCGCCGAAAGCTGCGTCCCGGTCTCCCTCCGATCTCGGGCCGATCTCGCTCGAGTCGAGAGCGCCGACCCGATTACCGCTAGAATTTCTCGTATTCGGCCCTGGCGCGACGCGCCGGACGAGAGAAAGGCCAGTCCAGGGGAACCCAGGCCAGAGGAACCCAGGCGAGAGGAACCCAGTTCAGAGGAACCGAGTGAAGACCCTCCTTCTCGTCGAGAGCGACAGGCACACGCGACACTCCCTTGTCAGCGCAGTGTCGGGAATGTCCGACGAGTTGAGAGTTCTGTCTGCTCGCGATGGCGAGCAGGCGGCTCGGCTTCTGGCGTCCGATCCGGTGGACATTCTGGTCACCCAGCTCGTCATGCCCGTGATGGACGGCTTCGAGCTTCTGAACTTCGTCCTCGCCGAGTATCCCGAGATCGAGATCGTGGCGATGGGCGAGACCCGGCTGGGAAGGGCGAGTCAGGCGCTCTGTGCGGCAGGAGTGTCACGGTACTTGAGCAAGCCGGTGGCGGCCGACGATCTGATCGGCGTCGTGCGCAGCATCCTCGCTCGACCTGCGAAGGGCCGTCTTACCGGCTTGAGTCTGCCGGGATTCTTGCAGCTGCTCAGCGCCGAGAGGCGTACCTGCTGCCTGAGGGTCAAGGTTCCGGGACACGAGGGGCGCGTGGACATGAGCAACGGACAGTTGATCAACGCGTCCTGGAATGGGATCGAAGGCAAGCCGGCGCTCTTCGAGACACTAAGCTGGGTCGACCCGGAAATCGAGGTCGAGGAGCCGCGCGAGAACGCCGCGAGGCTCATCGACGAGCGGCTGCCGTCGCTGCTGCTCGAGGCGGCTCTCGAGCAAGACATGAGAATCTCGGCGGCCGTCTCGAAGGCGCGGGCCCCCTCCGGTGATCTGCCAGATTCGCTCGCACCGACCGCCTCGGGTCGTCCAGGTCGCGCAGACTCGGATCAGGAGCTCGGTCCAGGCGGGCTGATGGGTGCTTTCAGGACCTTCGCCGCAGTCCCCCTGCACGTCGAAGCGGCAACTGCGGCGAAAGGTCTCAGAGCCTTCATGCGACTCGAGGGGACCCTCGGGGCGGGCATTCTCGAGTTCGAGACGGGTCGCAGCTTGGCTCACGTCTGCCGCGGTCGCAACCGCTACTTCGCCGAGATTGCTGCCGACGCCGCCCGATCCGTTAGGGAGGGGATGCGAAAGATCGGAGACCCGGACCTTCGAGAGTCGGTCTGCCAGCTCAAGCTGCTAGGCCCAAGGCAATTCCAGCTCGTGCGAGTGATGCGGGGTCAGCCGCGGTTGCTGCTCATCTTCATGGGTCTGGTGGGGCGGGCCGACGTTACCGCGGCAAGCGATCTCCTGGCCAACTTCGAAGACGCGATCCTCGGGTCCTCCGACCCGAGGTCTCCTCGGGCACCCGGACCCGACTGATCTTCGAGACGATGGGTCAGGAGCCCGTCGGGGGTCAGCCGGTTCCGAGGACGACTCGGTTGCGGCCCTGGACTCGGGCCGCCGCGAGCATCCTACGGGCTGCTTTGTGAAGACTCTCGGCCGTGCTCGCCTGGTCGAGTGCCACCAGACCGCAACTGAAGGTAGGCGAGAACTCCTCGTCTGCCGAGCGATGCTGGATGCCGGCGAACATCTCTCGTACGTGGCCCAGAACGCGCAGGGCGCTCGAGCCGTCAGTTTCGGGCATCACCACGACCAGCTCGTCCCCGCCCCATCGACCCACGAGATCCGCCCGCCGCAAGCGGCGAACGAGCAGGCGGGCGAGGTTGGTCAAGACGGAGTCGCCACTCAGATGGCCGAAGGTCTCGTTGATGGAGTTGAGGTGGTCTATGTCGAGGATGGCGTACGACAGATTGCCCGAGGTCCTCAGCGCCCGATCGACCTCGACTTCCATTCGTCTCACGAACTCGGAGTGGGTCAGAAGGCCGGTCAGGCCATCTGTCGCGACGAAACCCTTCAAGGCGCGGGCTCGCTGCACGTGGTGGCTGAGCGTCGAGACGAGGTAGTTCTCGTCCACGGGCTCGAGCAGAAGATCGTCGGCCTCCGCATGGAGCGCTCTGAGCTGGGCTTCGAGGCTCGTATCCGTCGAGAGGAAGACAATCGGAATGTTGACATAGGCGTCTTGCTGACGAATCACGGCACCGATCAGGTCACCACCCGCTTCTCTCGGGGTCAAGTCGATGAGGATGGCCTCCGGTCTGAACTCGACGAGCTCCTTCCACACTTCGGCCGGCTCTCCGACCATCACCGTGGACATGCCAGCCCGCTGCAAGGTCAGCGCGTGGCCGAGACCGCTGCCATACTCGCCATGGACGATGAGGACCCTGTAGGGATCGGAGCCCGAATGCCGGGCCGAGCGATCCAGACGCTCGATGAGCTTCCTGGTCTCGAGAGGATGCACGTAGTAGCCGTCGCCGCCCGCGCGCACGGCCTCGATCCTCGACTCCAGATCGCTGCGCGAGGAGAGCAACAGAAGAGCAGGGGAGAGCTCCCACCGCCGTCGGAGCTCGTCGATCCTCCGAACCTCTTCGAGCCCCCAGGCGAACGGCTGAGCATCGATCATCACAGCGGCCGGGACTGCCTGCTCCAAGGCCCGGTGCAGCTTCGCCGGCTCTTGGAAGCGACGCAGCGCAAAGCCGAAGCAGCTCACTTCGAAGCTCAGGTCCCTGGCGACCGCGTCGTTGGCGCTGAGGAAATAGAGGACGCGACTCGCTCGCTGAGGACCCAAGTCGTCGCCTCTCGGGTCAGCCGTGTCCGTCAGCTCGCGCCGCGTGATCTCCATACACGCTTTCTTCAGCGTCCAGACGTGACTGGCCAGCAGCTCCTCGATCTCGGTCGAGTCGAGATGGGAGTCGGAAACGTGAGAGGCAAGGAAGAGCTCGAAATCCCGCGCGGCGTCGGTGAATCCCAGCAGGCCGAGGGCCTTGCTCGACCCGGCGAGGCTGCGGATCGCCAGCTTCAGCGACCGCAGTGACTGCTGGCTGGCCCCTTCGCGTCTGACGTCGAGCGCCAGCGCCTCGATCTGCTGGACCCTGAACGGGAGCTGCTCGGAGTAGGCCTCTCGCAGCGCCTTCAGCTTCTCGACGGTCTTCTCTTCAGTTTCGCGACTCACGGCAACTTGCATTCTAACTCGCCTGCACTCAGTGACTTCGGGATGCACGCCCGCGGTACCTTGGCCACGGTGCTTGCGTCGTATCCCATTCTCGCCGGACTCGGTTCAGATCGCCGTGTCGGCACCCGGAGGCGAAGGCGGGAGGAGGCCTCCCGCGAGGCACGATCCGAGGTCCACTTCCGGCTGGCAATGCAGGATCGGCGACCGTATCGAGCTAGCTCGATAGGATCAGGCGACCTTGCCCGATGGGCGGCGCAGGTCGCCGAGCGGATCAGGAGCGGGGTGACGACCCAGACCCGGAGAGTGGACACCGGATGTTGAGCCTGCGGCGCGTTGCGAAGCGTTTCGAGGGCACCGCGGCTCTCCGCGGCGTCGATCTCGAGGTGACGGCGGGGGAGACCGTGGTGCTCATCGGGCCCAGCGGCTGCGGCAAGTCGACCCTGCTGCGGCTGATGATCGGCCTCATCGCGCCCGACGAGGGAACGGTCGCGTTCGGCGGCGAGGTCCTGGAGCGCGCCAAGCTCTCGCTGCTGCGCCGGCGGATGGGCTACGTCATCCAGTCCGGCGGCCTCTTTCCGCACCTCACGGCGCGGGCCAACGCCGCGCTCCAGGCCCGTCACCTGGGGCGCGAGCGACCCTGGATCGAGCGCCGGATCGACGAGCTGGCGGAGCTCACCCACCTGCCACGGGAGGTCCTGGGGCGCTATCCGCTCGAGCTCTCCGGCGGCCAGCGGCAGCGGGTCAGCCTGATGCGGGCCCTGATGCTCGATCCCGACGTCCTGCTGCTCGACGAGCCTCTCGGCGCCCTCGACCCGATGATCCGCGCCGATCTGCAGCGCGACCTGCGGGAGATCTTCCGCCGCCTCGCCAAGACGGTCGTGCTGGTGACCCACGACCTGGCCGAGGCGAGCTACTTCAGTCGGCGGATGGTGCTGCTCGACCGCGGCCGCGTCGTGCAGCAGGGCTCCTATCGCGAGCTGCTCGAGAGCCCGGCGGACGACTTCGTCCGCCGGTTCATCCAGGCCCAGCGCCACGCCGAGGAGGGGTGATGGCGCGCCACGGTCACGCCGCGATGCTGGCCGCAGGACTGCTCGTGGCCTGTGCGGCGGCGCCGGCGGGCGGGCAGGAGCGCGGGGAGATCCGGGTCGGGTCGAAGAAGTTCACCGAGTCGGTGGTGCTCGGAGAGATGGCGGCCCAGCTGCTGCGCGATCGTGGCTTCGCCGTCCGCCACCTCCGGGAGCTGGGCGGCACCCGGCTGCTGTGGAACGCGCTGCTGGCGGGCGAGATCGACCTCTACGTCGAGTACACGGGCACCCTCCACGAGGAGATCTTCGCGGGCCGCGAGCTGACCGCCGGCGCGCTGACCGCGGCCCTGGGCGAGGTCGGCGTCCTCGCCACCCGCTCCCTGGGCTTCAACAACACCTACGCCATCGGCATGGCCGAGGACTTCGCGGCTTCCCTGGGCATCCGCACGATCTCGGATCTCGCCGCCCATCCCGACCTCGTCTTCGGCTTCAACAACGAGTTCCTCGACCGCGGCGACGGCTGGCCAAGCCTCCGTGCGCGCTACGGCCTGCCCCAGCGCGAGGTGCGCGGCCTCGACCACGACCTCGCCTACCCGGCGCTGGCCTCGGGAGCCATCCGCGCCACCGACCTCTACTCGACCGACGCCGAGATCGCCCTCTACGGCCTGCGAGTCCTCGCGGACGACCGCGGGCACTTCCCGGACTACCACCCGCTGATCCTCTACCGCCGCCAGCTGCCCGCCGCGGCCGCCGCGGCCCTGCGCCGGCTGGAGGGGGCGATCGACGACCGGGCGATGGTGGCGATGAACGCCCGCGCCAAGCTCGAGCGGGTGGCCGAGAGCCGGGTGGCGGCCGACTTCCTCGCCGAGGCCTTCGGGATCAGCGCCGCGGTCGAGGACGAGAGCCGAGCCGGCCGGCTCCTGCGGAGCACCCGCGAGCACCTGACGCTGGTGGCGATCTCGCTCGTGGCGGCCGTGCTGCTGGCGATCCCCTGCGGCGTGCTGGCGGCGAGAAGGCCCCGCCTCGGCCAGCTGCTCCTCGGCGCGGTGGGCATCCTCCAGACGATCCCCTCGCTGGCCCTCCTGGTCTTCATGATCCCCCTCTTCGGCATCGGCGCGCCGCCCGCGCTGGCCGCGCTCTTCCTCTACAGCCTGCTGCCCATCGTGCGCAACACCTACACCGGTCTGCGGGACATTCCGCCGGAGCTCGCCGAGTCGGCCGCGGCCCTCGGGCTGCCACCCACGGCGCGGCTGCGCTGGGTCGAGCTGCCGCTGGCCTCGCGCTCGATCCTGGCGGGCATCAAGACCTCGGCCGTCATCAACATCGGCACGGCGACCCTCGGCGCGCTGATCGGCGCCGGCGGCTACGGCCAGCCGATCCTCACCGGCATCCGCCTCGACGACCTCGGGCTGATCCTCGAAGGCGCCATCCCCGCCGCCCTCCTGGCCCTCGCCGCCCAGGGCTTCTTCGAGCTCGCGGAAAGGGTGCTCGTTCCCAAGGGCCTGCGCCTGCCGTAGAGCGTCGCCGGTGCCGACCCCGGTACCGGTCGACCGCTCTCTCGAGCTGGTGCTCCCCGAAAGGACTCCAGGTAAGAAAGGGAGCCCGACGGCAGCGGGCGCGGCGCCGTGTGGAGGCCGCCGGAGTGAGTTCTCTTACCTGGAGCTCTTTCGCACAAGCCGGCCGGTCAGCTCGAGACTGGTCTTCCCGCAAAGATTTCAGGTAAAGACAGGGAAGCGGCGGGCGGCGGGCGCAGTGGCGCTGGCGCTGGGTGGAGGTCTCCGGAGTGAGCTCTCCTACCTGGAGTCTTTGTGCGCAAGACCGGCCGGTCAGCGCGAGAGTGGCCTTCGCGAAGAGATTTCAGGTAAGAAAGGGAAGCCGGCGGCGGCTGGGGCGGTGGCGCTGGGCGGAGATCGCCGTGATGAGTTCTCTTACCTGGAGTCTTTCGATCCGGAAGCTCGATTCGGGCGCCTCGACTCGCGGACGCCTCAGCTCGGCCAGAGCCAGCCGAAGGCGCCCGCGGTGAGCAGGGCGTAGGCGAGGCTGTCGAGGACGTTCTTCGCGGTCGTCGACCACTTGCGTCCCATCCAGATCGACTCGGAGGCCGTGCCGCCGGCGTAGGCGAGGAACGCCGTCGTTCCGGCGAGCCGGAAGACGGCCAGGTAGTCGGTGCCCGGCGCCGCCGTGCGGCCCGTCAGGTAGGCGACGAAGACGCCGACGACGAGGCAGTAGACGAACCAGCTGACCAGCTGCTTGCCGATCGCCAGGCTGGGGATCACCGTGACGAAGGCGAGCGGGCCGCGCGCGAGCTTGGCCTTGACCTCTCGCGAGCTGCGCTCCTCCGGCGTGACGCAGTGGGGCGCGACGTAGTTGCCGGCGCCCGCCTTCTGGGCGCGCAGGGCTTCGAGCAGGCCGTCCTCGTCCGGCAGCTTGTCGTAGTCGCCGCGGTGGTAGGGCAGGACCATGTGGGCGAGCGAGCTGGCGGCGAAGACGAGCACCGCCGAGACTGCGATGGGCATCCAGAGCGCCGTGATGGGGACCATGGTCCGACCTCCTCTTCTCGCCGAGGCCTCCGGCTCGGAGGCTCGGGCGGGTTGGCTGCGGTGCGGGAAGACCGGGCGATCATACCGCGTCCGAGCGCGCCCGAGCGCGCCCGAGAGCGTCCGAGCCGCCCGGGGCGCGGGCAGGATAAGCTGCGGGCCGTCGGGCGCGCCGGAAGCGAGCCCGCGTCACCCGCGAGATGACATCACACTCGGCATCCCGCCGCGCGGCCGGCGCTCTGGCGCTGGCGCTCGCCTGCGGGCCGCTCGCCGCCGAGCGGCTCGCGGATCACGTCGTGCTCGTCTCCGTCGACGGCCTGCGGCCGGAGTTCTACCGCGACGAGAGCTGGCCGGCGCCGATGATGCAGCAGATGCGCCGCCAGGGCGTCCACGCCGAGCGGGTCCGCGGGGTCTTCCCGTCCGTGACCTATCCGTCGCACACGACGATCCTGACCGGCGCGCTTCCCGCCCGGCACGGCGTCTTCTACAACAGTCCGTTCGAGCCCGGCGGCGTGACCGGGCGGTGGTATTGGGAGAGCGCCGGCATCCGGGTGCCGACCCTGTGGGACGCGGTGCGGCAGGCGGGTTTGACCGCGGCCAACGTAGGCTGGCCGGTGAGCGTCGGGGCGCCCGTCGACTGGAACCTCCCGGAGGTCTGGTCGATCGAGCCGGGCGTCGGGACGATCGAGCGGATGCGGGAGCTGTCGCGTCCGGCGGGTCTGTGGGAGGAGCTCGAGCGGGAGGCTTCCGGGCGACTCACGAGCCGCAACTTCCTGATCGACCACCTGACTCGCGACGACCGCGCCGGGGACCTCGCGGCCTATCTGCTCGAGACCTATCGGCCCGCCTTCACGACCGTGCACCTCATCGAGGCCGACGAGTTCCAGCACGAGACGGGGCGCTCCGGGGATCTCGTGCGCCGGGCCGTGGCGGCGGCCGACCGCGCCATCTCGCAGATGGTCGAGGCCGCCGAGCGCGCCGGCATCCTCGAGCGCACGGCGTTCCTCGTCGCCGGCGACCACGGCCACGTCGAGCGCCAGATCGAGATCCGGCCCAACGTCTGGCTCGTCGAGGCCGGCCTGATGGCGGCCGTCCCCGACCGCGGCGCGTGGCGCGCGACCTTCCACACGTCCGGGGCGGCGGCGTTCCTGCATCTCGCGGATCCCGGCGACCAGGCGGCCGCGGCGGCCGCGCGGGCCGTGGTCGAAGCGCGGCCGCGCGGGGAGCGCAAGCTCTTCCAGCTGCTCGACCGCGCGGCTCTCGATCGGCTGGCGGCGGCCCCCGAGGCCGCCTTCGCGCTGGTGGCCAACCCCGGGGCGGATTTCCAGGCCGCGCCCGAGGGCCCGGCCCTCCGACCGGCGAGCGGCGCCACCCACGGCCATCTGTTCGAGTTCCCGGAGATCTACACCGGGTTCGTGGGCTGGGGAGCGGGGCTCCGCGCCGGGCGTGGCGTCCACGAGATCGGTCTCGAGGACCTGGCGCCCCTGGTGGCGCGGCTGCTCGACCTCGAGCTCGAAGCGCCGGACGGGGTCGTGCCGCTCGGGCTGCTGGCCGACGACCCCGCCTTCTGAGCCGGCCGCACGAGGGCGCGGCTTGCCGGGCCGCGGGTCGGGGCTTGCCCGCGATCAGGGCTCGCCGGAGTCCGGCGCCGGAGCCACGGCCGGGAGCCGCGGCGGCGGCAGCGGGGTCTCCGGCGCGCGCCTCCCCGACCGCCGCGGGTAGCGCGTGATCCTGCCGGCCGCCATCGACCGCTTCAGCTCGTCGATCGCGGAGTCGGACAGCCGGTAGGTGCTGCCGACCCGCAGGGCGCGCCCGTTGTCGGCCAGCCGGCGCAGCGTGACCGCGTTGCTGTCCCAGAACGTCATCCGGTGGAGCCGCGGGTCGATCCCGCGCTCCAGCTCGCCGGAGGCCGTCTCGGTCAGCTCGAGCAGGGCCGAGTCCTCGGTACGCTCATTGGTTCTCTGCTGCACGGTGGGGAGCATCGGTGAAGCCGCCTCTCGAGGTCGATTCGGCTACAGGATACCCCAAGACGGCTTCGAGGGCCTCGGCGCCTCCCACGGGATCCTCGGCTGCTGCGCTTGTTCCTGACGACTCCGTCGCTCGCGGCCGTCACTCCTAGACCTTCCAGAGGGCAAGGAGCATGCCGACTCCCAGCACGTAGCTCAGGATCTGCAAGTAGGCCGCGCTGACCAGGACGACCTTGGCTGCCGTCCACCACCAGGACTGGCGGTAGAAGCGCCGCAGGGCCAGCGCCTGGTAGACGGTCATGATCGCGAGCCACACGGCGAGATAGGCGAAGAGGCTGGAGGTGAGTCCGAGAGACAGGAGCCGCGCCACGAGCCAGGTCGCGGCGAGGGCGAAGAACAGGGCGCTCTGCAGGTGGAGCGCGAACACGAGGTGCTCCACGTAGAGGACCTTGCGGCGCCAGTGGAGCAGCTTGAGGGCGAGCGCGAGGAAGGGAAACGCCGCGATGAGGGCCGGCGGCGCCGACTTGAGCATCATCGAAAAGACCGTGTCGACCATCTCCTGCGGCGGCAGTGCCCGCAGCCGGGCGACCCGGTCGCTGTAGCGGCGGGCGGTCCAGCGGCCGAGCGCGGTCTTGGTGTCGAGGAGCTGGAGGGTCCCGCGGTGGGCGCCGGAGGTCTGCGGGCTGACCAGCTCGTCGCCGAAGTAGACGTCGTAGTCGCGGGCGTCGAGGGTATCGAGCGCCAGGGCGGTCGAGAAGACCGCGAGGCTCGCCAGCAGGTAGAGGCGGAAGGGCGGCAGGTAGGGCGCCCGCTTGCCGCCCGCCCACAGCTGCGTCAGGCGTCCGGGAGCGAGGAGCGCCCGTAGCGACCGCACGAGCCGGCCGTCGAGCGACAGCCACTCCGCGAAGAGCTCCTTGAGCAGCGGCCAGAACGGGCCCTGGCGATCGTCCAGCGCCTGCCCGCAGAACCCGCAGTACCGCGGCCCGGCGGGCCGGCCGCAGTTGCGGCAACGGCGTCCCTCCCGTAGCTTCTTCAAGGCCTCCTCGCCCCGCCGGCGGGAAGTCTACCGCGGCAATTCCGCCCTTGCGATTCGAGGGGCCGTCTCCCCACCGGGCCGCCCGCTCGCGCGGGGGCGGCGGGTCCGGCAGGACCCCGCGGGCTCAGGCGGACGGCTCGCTGTCATCCCCGGGCTCGACCATGTGGTGGCGCAGGGCGTAGCCCACGACCTGGGCGCGGTTGTGCAGGTGCAGCTTGTCGAGGATGTTGCGGACGTGGAACTTCACCGTGTTCTCCGTGACCCCGAGCGACTCGGCGAGCTCGCGGTTGGACGTGGTGCCTTCCACCATGAGCTCGAGCACGTCCTGCTCGCGGCCGGTCAGAGCGTCGGGATCGAAGTCCTTGGCGGCCCTCGGGCGCGCGAACTCCTCGAGCAGCTTGCGGGCGAGCACGGCGCTCAGGGCCGGCTCGCCGCGGCCGACGCCGTCGAGCAGGGTGAAGAACTGGTCCGACTCCAGGTTCTTGGTCAGGTAGCCCTTGGCGCCCGACTTGATGGCCTCGAAGAGGTGCGCGTCCTCCTCGGACGCGGTGAGGATCACCACCTTGACCTCCGGCAGCTCTGCGACGAGGCGCTTGGTCGCTTCGAGGCCGTCCATCTCCGGCATGAGCAGGTCCATGAGGACGAGGTCGGGCTTCAGATCCCAGGCCAGCTTGATGGCCGCCGCGCCGTTGTCGGCCTCGCCGACGACCTCCTGGTCCCGCGCCTCGAGCAGGCTGCGGAGGCTGTCGCGAAACAGGGTGTGGTCGTCGGCTATCAGAATACGCATGCTGGCTCCTCCTGCTGTCCGCTCCGTCCGAGCGGTCGTCTTTGGGTCGTCCTCGCCGGTGCCGCTCCTACGGCAGGGTATCAGCCGGGAACCCCCGGCCTGCCCCGCTCAGGGCCACGGGCACCTCGACGGTGATCCGAGTTCCATTTCCGGGCTGCGACTCTATCGAGATCGTGCCGCCGACGCTCTCGGCTCGCTCGCGCATGATGGACAGCCCGAAACGCGGCCGGGCGCGGGGGCCGAGCTGCTCGGGGTCGAAGCCCTTGCCATCGTCGCTGACGGCGGCGACGACCCGGCCGGAGCCACACGTCAGGCTGACGCCGGCGTGGCGGGCGCCGGAGTGCTTGCGGGCGTTGGCCAGCGCCTCCTGGACGATGCGCAGCAGCTGCAGCTCCACGGACCCGTCGAGGTCGAGCTCGTCGTCCGCCTGGACTTCGACCCTGATGTTGCTCCGGGCGCTCCACTCGCGCGTGAAGCGGCGCAGCGCCGCGGCCAGGGTCTCGCCGCGTTCCGGAATGGTGCGCAGGGCGAGAATGCCTTCGCGCGTTTCCTCGTAGGCGGAGCGCGCGGCCTCGGCGAGCTGCTCGAGGTGCTCCGCCGCGGGGAGCGGCCGGTCGCGTCGCAGGTGCTCCCTGACGGCCTGGGCCTTGGTGTTGACGTAGGCGAGGATCTGCGCCATGCCGTCGTGCATCTCGCGGGCGATCCGCGCCCGCTCCTCGGTGATTGCCAGCGACCGCAGCTGCCGGTGCAGGTCCGCGTTGTCGATGGCGATCGCGACCTGCTGGGCGAAACGGGTGAGGGTCGCCTGGTCGTCGTCGGTGAACTCGCCGCCCGCTTCCTTCTCCGCCAGGTACAGGTTGCCGCGGAACGAGCCCTTGCAGGTGATCGGCACCGCGAGCAGCGAGCGCATCGGCGGATGATGGGCGGGGAAGCCGGCCGCCCCTGGATGCCGCGTCAGGTCCGCCAGCCGCAGGCTCTCGCCCTCGCGCAGCGCCACCCCCAGGAGGCCGGCTCCGGAGGGCGGCGCGCCGATGCGCTCCCGGAGCTCGTCGTCGATGCCCGCGGTCACGAACTGCTCGATCCCGCCCTCAGCCGCCATCACCGAAACGGCGCCGTAGCGGGCCTTGAGCAGGCTGCGCGTCTGCTCCACGACCTTGCGCAGGATGACGTCGAGAGACAGCTCGCCGTAGATGTCGAGGCTGGCGCGATGGAGAGCCAGGAGCTCGGTGTTGCGCCGGGCGAGCGACCGCTGCATCTGCTCGATGGTCTCGAACAGGGCGCCGAAGAAGAAGAACAGGCCGACGACGATGACGACCACCATGACCAGGCGCCCCGGCCAGACGGCGAGCGCTGGATACAACACGTGCGCCCCGACCTCCAGGAATCCGGCCAGCAGCACGGGGCCGAGGACGGCGATCCAGCGCAGCCGCTTCAGCCGGCGCTCGAAGGAGATCTGTCCCGGCGCGGCGGGAGCGGTGACATCCTGGGGATCCGAGTGCATGCGGGCCTGGCCTGTCTTCCGCGGGGCCGGACCGGCGGCCCCCAGCCGAGCCCTATCCTAGCCTGCCTGCCTCGCCCGTCGCAGCCGCAGCGTGGGCAGCCGCGCGGGCCGGCGGCGGCGATCGCGCGGGGGACGGTCGCGGGCCGCGCTCAAGCGCGGGGGCGGTCGTTGTTGCGCGGCGGCATCGGCCGGATGCCGAAGAGCGGGAAGATCGGGCACCAGCCCGTCACGGCCGTCGCGAGGAGGGCGATGCCGAGGACGGCGAGGGCGACGCCCCAGGGCTGGGGAGCCGCGCCGAGGGCGGCGCCGGCGAGAAGCGCTGCGGCCACGACGCCGCGCAGGATGCGCTGGAGATGTCCGATGTTCTTCATGGCGCGGGTCCGGCCTCCGGGAAGTGTCGCCTCGCGCCGCCGGAGTCACAACCCGTGGTCAGGTGGCCGGATGGCCCCCCGAAGGGGTGGGAGCCCGCGGCGACGTCGGGGAGGGGGCCGCCGTCTCGTGCCCGGCCGCCGGCAGGCCACGAGAAAAGGCCCCCGGGGATCCCCCGGGGGCCTGGGTGAGAAGCGCGAGAAGCGGCCCTCCTCAGGGCACCGCGTTGCTCCAGGCCGAGGTGTCGCCGGACTCGAAGCCGTCGGCGAAGATGAACGTCGGCGCCATGCAGACGTCCGTCTGGCCGTCGGCGACCTGCAGGTCGATGTCGGTGACCGTCACCTCGTCGAACCGGAAGCCGTCGCCGTTGGCGAGCGGGTCGGTGCCGTAGATCACCTCGAGCTGCGCCAGACCGGCCGGCGCCACCTGGCCGAAGGCCGCGGCGGACCAGGTGCTGTCGTCCCAGACCGGCATGCTGTCGGCCCAGCCCTCCTCCGGCTCGTTGCAGCCGCCGTAGGTGCCCGGGCCGCTCGAGTCGGCGTTGTAGAGCCGGCCGCCGTCGGGGGTCAGCAACGTCCGCGCGCCGCCGGTGTCGAGGAAGCCGATGTTGGCGCGGTCGTACCACGTCCCGGCGGACATCGGCTCGATGTCGAAGTTGGTGTAGAGCGACATCGTCGACGCCGGATCGACGACCATCAGCGGCGACCGGATGACGTCGCACTGCATGTTGAGGAAGGCCGACGACTGCTCGTACCAGGTCGTGCCGTTGGCGCCGCCGATCGCGTCGGTGCGCACGAACGTGCCCTGGTCGACGACCCAGCCGTTCTCGTCGGCCTCGAAGTCGAAGTTCTTGCTGGCGAACGACTGCAGGTCGCTCTCGACGAAGCCGATGCTGAACGTTCCGGTCTTGACCACGCCTCCGAGCTCGTCGCTGGTCACGCCGACCTCCACGACGAAGGTGTCGTCGCTGGCCATGTCCCGCGGTTGGAAGCTGATGCTGCCGGTGGCGTTCTGGCAGGCGTTCATGCTGTTGTCGATGACGGCTGGCAGCGACACCGTGAGCAGCGACGTCGGGTGCGACGGGAACTCGACGCTGACGATCCGGACGTTGGTCTGGGTGCCCGTGCCGATGTTGCTGACGTCGAAGGAGAGCGACGACTCCTCGCAGTTGTCGAGGAAGACGTCGCCGTCGCCGGTGTTGAAGGTGAAGCTGCCGGTCTCCTCGCGGACGTTGAGGTTGGGCCCCGGGACCGGGGTGACGGCGGTGCAGGTCGCCGCCGGGCTCCGGCAGGCGTCGGACGAGCCCACCGCGATGACGGTGTACCAGTACTCGCGCCCGTTCTGCAGGCCTTCGTCGGCAAAGAGGAGGCTGCTCTCCGTCGCGTTCACCGGGACGTCGACCGAGCCGACCTTGATCTTGCCCTGGTCGCAGCCGAAGACGCCGTCGGTGCGGTAGACGTCGTACTTCACCGTTCCCGCCGGCACGGTCTGGATGTCGACGAGCGCCCCCTTGTCGAGCGCCGTGACGGCGATCGCCGGCGCCGTGCTCGGGCCGCCGGCGCAGCCGCCGTTCTGGACCGTCGGCACGTTGCAGGCGATCTCGTGGCGGTCGAAGGCGTCGAAGATGACCTGCATGTTCGGCGTGCCGTTGGCGAGGTCGCCGTCGTCGTCGTCGGCCGCCAGGAAGTTGAGGTAGCCGCCGTCGGCGTTGCAGCCGCCGAAGTTGGGCACGCATTGGAACCAGTTGTTGGCCATGCCGCCGCCCAGATAGGTGAGCCGCGCGGCGATCTCGATGGCCGTCACGTGGTCGACGCCGGCGGTGGGCAGGTCGCGGTTGAAGAGGTCCCACACGGCCTCGGCGTAGACGGCGCCCTCGCAGTGGGTCGGGCCGCCGCAGGGCGTGCCGCCACCGGAGCCGCAGAGGGCGTCGATCCCGACGGGGAAGGGGCTCGTGATGTCGTGCGGCTGGCCCGAGGCCCGGTTGGCCCAGTCGATGTCGCGCACGCCGGAGCACTGGGTGCAAGGGTCGCCGTAGCCGCTGCAGTTGCCGGGCAGGAAGTTGCGGCCCATGCAGGAGTCGTTCAGGCGGAGCGCCGCGTAGATGTCGGCGATGCCCTCGCCCGGGTTCGAGATCGTCGGCACGGCGTCGAAGTTGTCCATGCCGTGGCCCCACTCGTGGTCGTAGACGCCGGCCAGCTCGCCGGTGTTGGCGCAGCCGCCGCCGGAGCGGTAGAAGTTGACGGTCGAGCCGTCCCAGAACGCGTTGCAGGTGGAGTTGATGTTCATGTTGGCCTGCAGCACCCCCTGCGGCCAGAGATTGCCGGGCAGCTGGCCGCGGGCCTGGGCCTTGACCTGGTTGAGCTCGTGGAAGCCGGAGCGCGAGGCGTGAGTATTGCCCGGCGAGCCGCCCGGCGGCACGGTGCAGTCGGTGCCAGCGCTCGTTCCGAGGTCGAGGATGTCGGCGCCGGTCGAGTCGGAGATCGGGCCGCAGTTGTCGTTCATCCGCATGAACTGGCCGTCGAGCGAGGTGCTCATGACGGCGCCGCTGCAGAACGGCAGGTTGCCGCCCACGTCGGCGAACACCGTGTTGCCCAGCACCGTGAGGTCGGCCCAAGGCATCGGCCAGCCGGCCTGCTCGACGCCGTCCGGCGGCACGCCGTCGTTGCTGACCGGCAGGACGCCGCCCTGCACCCGGCGCTGCGCCGGGCCGCCGGCGTACTGGTTCAAGTCCTGGAGGGCGAGCACGTCGCCGGTATGGGCGTCGACGAGCGCCTCCCAGCGCCCGGCGTCGCCCTCGATCTTCGGCGACAGCACCCAGGCGAGGACGTGGCCGTAGCCGCGGCCGGGCTCGACGTCGGCGAGCGTCTCGCCGGCGGCGGTCGGAACGTACTCGAGGTAGGCCGCCTTGCGCTGGAAGACGACGGGCTGCTCGATCCGGCCGGCCAGCGCCGCGAAGGCCTGCGCCGCCGTGATGGCCGGGTCGCCCGGAGTCTCGACGTCGCCCCACTTGATGGCGCCGAAGAGGATCAGGTTGCCGCGGTTGACGACGGCGGTGAGCGAGCTGTCCCGCACCTGGATGCCGTCGTGGACGCGGGGCGCCCAGATCTGGATCAGGTCGCCGGCGCCGTGGACCGTCACCTTGCCCTGGGGCAGGTCGGCCACGTCGACGCGCAGGCTCTCCGCGTTGGCGCTCAGGTACTCGACGAATCGCTTCCAGACGGCGCGCTCGAGCTCCTTGGCGTTGGCCGGCGCCGCGGCTCCCAGGGTCTCCCAGTCGAGGTCGTTGCCGACGCCGCCGCCCGGGACGAGGGGCATGGCCGGCATGAGGGTCCCCCAGCGGTTGCTGCGGACGTCGACGAAGGCGTTGCCGGGCGCCACGCCGAGAGCGGCGAGGGCGTCGGCCAGCGCCGCGGCGTCTTCGGGGGCGAGCGCCGCGAGCGGCTGGTAGGCGTTGGCGATGTTGATGCTCGGGTCGCGAAAGCCCGCGATGTCGGAGGCCGGCCCGTAGACGAGGGCGGAGGCCCCCGTCGTGAGCGTCAGTCCGAAAGCGAGGGCGAGGGCGAAGGGTCTGAGAATTCGCAAGGTCGTTCCTCCTCGGCGGTAGGGGTTCGGGGAGCCGAGCCGCAGGTCTCGGGGCTCGTCCCGTTCGTGGTGATGAGCGCGCAGTGTAGCACCCTCGCGCCGGGGCCACGGCCGGCCGGTATGATCCGCGTGTGCGCTGCCAGCCGCCGCCCAGGGTTTGCCCCGGCTCGCGATCGAAGCTCCGGTCGTGGGTCGCCGCCGTAGGGCTCGCCGCCGCGGCCCTGCCGCCGGCCGGCGCGGCGCCGGCGCCCGACGTCGTGCTCGTCACCCTCGACACCACCCGCGCCGACTCCATCGGCTGCTACGGCGCCGCCGCCGCCCGCACCCCCACCCTCGACGCCCTGGCGGCGCGCGGCACGCGCTTCGCCCGCGCCCTGACGCCCTCGCCGCTGACCCTTCCCGCCCACGCCAGCCTGATGACCGGCGTCGACCCGCCGCGCCACGGGCTGCACGACAACGGGATGGCCACGCTCCCCGAGTCGCTGCCGACGCTCGCCGAGGCCTTTGCCGAAGCCGGCTACGCGACCGCCGCCTTCGTCGCCTCGGGAGTGCTCGACCATCGCTTCGGCCTCGACCGCGGCTTCGCACGCTACGACGACCGGCTCACGGCGGAGGTGGTGGGGGAGTACGGCTACCCGGAGCGCGACGCGGCCGCCGTCACCGAGGCGGCTCTGGCCTGGAGCGCCGGGCTCGCGGCGGGGCGGCCCTACTTCCTCTGGGTGCACTACTACGATCCGCATTCGCCCTACGTCGCCCGCGGCGGTCTGCCCGCGGACGCGCCGCCGCAGCGGCGCTACGCTTCCGAGATCGCCTTCGTCGACGAGCAGCTCGGGCGGCTGCTGGCCGGGCTGCCGGGCGACCCGGAGCGGCGGATCGTGGCGGCGGTGGGCGACCACGGCGAGATGCTCGGCGAGCACGGCGAGCGGGCCCACGGGATCCTGCTCTACCGGGCCGCCCTCGAGGTGCCGCTGATCGTGGCCGGGCCGGGCGCCGCCGGCGGCCGGGTGGTCGAGCGCACCGTCGCCGCCAAGGACCTCGCGCCCTCCCTGCTGGGCCTGGCGGGGCTGCCGCCGCCGGCCGGGCTCGGGCCGCCGCTGAGCGAGCTCTTCGGCGAGGCCGGGGACGCGAAGCGCCCGGTCTACGGCGAGACCTGGCTGCCGGCCACGGCCTACGGCTGGAGCTCCATGCTGGCGGTGACGGTGGGCAGCCATCGCTACGTGCAGGCGCCGCGCCCCGAGCTCTACGACTTCGCCGCAGACCCCGCCGAGAGCCGCAATCTCGCGGCCGCCGAGCCGCGACGCGCGGCCGCGATGCGCGCGGCGCTCGCCGCCTTTGCCGTGGACCCCGGCAGCGCGCCCGCGGCGCGACCGGTGGACGACCCCGAGCTCGACGCGCGGCTGCGCGCCCTCGGCTACCTGTCCGGGGTCACGGGCGGCAGCACCGACGACATCGACCCGAAGGACGGCATCCGGATGCTTGCCGAGTTCGAGGAGGCCAAGGCCCTGATGAGCGCCGGCGACCTGTGGGCGGCCCGGACGCGCCTCGACGATCTCGTGCGGCGCAATCCGGCCAACGTCCCCTTTCTCATGCGGGCCGCGGACGCCCGGTTCGCCACGGGCGACGCGCCGCGCGGCGTGGCGCTGCTCGAGAGAGCCCTCGAGATCAACCCGCGCCTCGATTTCCTGCACCTGCGGCTCGCCAACGCCCGGCTCGCCGCCGGCGACGCGGCGGGCGCCACGGCGGCCTTTCGCCAGGCCCTCGACTTGAACCCGCGGCTGGCCGGCGCCTGGCTCGGCCTGGCCCAGCTCGCCGCCATGGGAGGCGACGGCGCGGCCGAGCGCGCGCTGCTCGAGGAAGCGCTGGCGGCGGGCACGGTGAGCGCCGGGATCTCCACCCGGCTGGGGCAGATCGCGCTCGCGGCGGGCGACGGGGCCGCCGCCGAGGACCACCTCGCCCGGGCGACGCGGCTGGTGCCCACGCTGGCGGCGGCCTGGTGGAGCTGGGGCGAGGCCGCCGAGCGGGCGGGCGACCTCGAGCTCGCCGCGCGGCGTTTCGGGCGAGCGGTCGAGCTCGCTCCGGGCGACGCCAGCGCCCTGTTGCGGACGGGGCAGCTGCTCGCCCGCCTGGGGAGGACGGACGAAGCGCTCGCCATGCTCGAGCGGGCGGCGCGGGCCGGCGGCGGCTCGCCGGCCGGCGTCGAGGCGCGCCGGCTGCTGCTCGCCTACGGGGGGCGAAGGGAGCCGGCGGCGGACCTCGACGAGCCGCCGGAGCCATGGCGCGAGTGACTCTGGGAGCGGGTCGGGCGGGCGGCGGGGCCAGGGGTGCCGGGCGGCGCCGGGGCGGCGCCGGCGACCGCTGGGCAGGGTGGGCGGCGCTCTTCGCCCTCGCCCTCGCCGTGCGCCTCCTCTTCTGGCGCGCCACGGCCGACGCGGCGTGGCCGGGCGCCGCCGGCTACCAGGGCGACGCCTGGATGTGGCTCGACTACGCCCGGGCCCTGGCCGCCGGGCGGCCGTTCGAGCTCGGGGTGCCGATCCGGCCGCCGGGGATGGCCTGGCTGCTGGCGGCGGTGTGGGACGGCAGCCGCCCCGGGCTGGCCGTCGCCGGCTTCTGCCAGGCGCTGCTCGGGGCGCTCGCCGTCGTCCTCTTCGCCCTGGCGGCGCGGCGCGCCTGCGGCACGCGGGTGGGGATTCTCACCGGCCTCGTCTGCGCCGGCTCGAGCGGCCTCCTGATGCTCTCGACCTCGCTCAACAACGAGACCCCCTACCTGGTGGTCGTCGGGTGCATCCTGCTGCTGACCGAGGCTGCGCGCCGGGCGGACCGGCTGCTGCCGGTCGCCGCGTGGGGTGGGCTCAACGCCCTGGCCTGCCTGATCCGCGTGGAGCACGCCCTGTTCTTCTTTCTCGCCCTGGCATGGCTGGCGTGGGGCTGGCGGGCGGGGAGCGGCCGCCGCCGGGTGGCGCGCGCCGCCGCCGTGGCCGGGCTGGCCTTCGCCGCAGTTCTCGCCCCCTGGCAGCTGACGATCTGGGGGCGCCTCCACGACTTCAACACGGGGCCGCCGGCCACGGGCGCCGCCAGCGAGCGAGCTTTCGCGGCCCAGGAGGCCGCGCTGGCCTCCCTGGACTGGGAGCCGGGAGCGCTGGCGGCCCGCGACGCCCTGCCGGCGTTCCTCCGCCGCCCGGCGGCCAACTTCGTGGCCGCGACGGTGGCCCATCGCCAGCGCCGCGTCGTACGGGCGGAAGACTTCGGGCTGCTCGCGGAGGCCTTCGGCTATTGCCCCAGGCCGCTCGCGGCGCGCCCCTTCGTCGTCTCGACGGGCGGGCTGAACTTCGCGCTGGCGAACCACTCGCGGTCCCACGGCGGCTTCGATCCGGCGCCCCTCGCCGCGCCTCCCCCCCTGGCCGGCGGCCGGGGCGCCTGGCCGGCCGCCCTCGTCGCCGGGCTGCCGCCGCGCGATCTCGCCTTCACGTATCCGGGCCATCTGCGGCTCGTCAACGAGGGCTACGCCGTCGGCTGGCGGTGGATCCGCTCGCATCCGGGCGCGGCGCTCCGGCTGGCCGGCCGCAAGCTGGCGATCTTCTGGCGCGGGGCGACGCTCGGCTGGACGGGCTGGAACGCACCGCTGGCCGGCGGCGGCCTGCGCCGCGCCGTCGACCTGGCGACCCCCGAAGGCCGCTGGCCGGCGGCCTGGCGGGCGCTCATGCTCGCGGTCGTGGCCTGGGGGCTCGTCCTCGCCTGGCAGCGCGCGCCGGCTCGCGTCTGGCTGCTTTTCTTGGCCAGCAAGCTGGCGGTCACGGTGCTCTTCTACGGCTACGCGCGCCAGGGCGCCACGACGATCCCGGTCGTGGCGCTGGCCCTCGCCCTCGCCGGCGAGCGGCTGCTCGCCCGCTGGCGGCCCGGCGGCCGTCGCCTGACGCTCGCCGCGTTGGCGGCCGGCGGGCTGCTGCTGGCCGCCGAGGCGGCGCGCTACGCCGCCGCGCCGGAGCTGGTCGTCGACGGGCGGCCGGTGCGGGCTCGCGACGTGCCGCCGCCCGGCGACCACGAGGAGCACACGATCGCATGGCGCTGAAGAACGAGCGATCTCCCCGGATTCGTCCCCGGGCTCCGCGGGAGGCGGCCCCGGGGATGATGGCGGCGCGGGGAGTCCTGCTCCTGGCCCTGGCCGGCGGGCTGCCGGCGGGCGCCGCCGCGCCCCCGGCCGCGGCCCCCGACGTCCTGCTGATCACGGTCGACACCCTGCGCCCGGACGCCCTCGGCTGGGTCGCCGGCGGCGACGCGACGCCGGCCATCGACCGGCTGGCGCGCGAGGGCTTCGCGTTCGCCGGCGCCGTCGCGCCGTCGCCGCTGACCCTGCCGTCCCACTCGAGCCTGCTCACCGGGCTCGTGCCGCCGCGCCACGGGGTGCGCGCCAACGGCCAGCTGCTGGGAGCGGGGCCGCGCCTGCTGGCCGAGGCCTTCGCGGCGGCGGGCTACGAGACGGCGGCCTTCGTCAGCGGCTACCCGCTCTCCCGTGCCTTCGGCCTGGCGCGGGGGTTCGGGCACTACGACGACGCGCTCTCGGAGGGGGAGGGGCAGTGGCTCGAGCGGCGGGCGCCGGACACCGTGGCGGCGGCTCTCGGGTGGCTGCGCACGGCGCAACGTCCCTGGTTCGTCTGGGTGCATTTCTACGATCCGCACCTGCCGTACGACCCGGTGGAAAAGACTCCAGGTAAGGAGGCGCGCGGGGGGTACGACGGTGAGGTGGCGGTGGTGGATCGCGCGATCGGGACGCTGCTCGCGGGACTCGAAGCGGCAGCGGCGGGCAGGGCTGAAGAGACTCCAGGTGGGGCGCCGCGGCTCGCGGTCTTCGCGGCCGACCATGGCGAGAGTCTGGGCGAGCACGGCGAGGCGAGCCATGGCTACTTCGTGTACGAGAGCACGATCGCGGTGCCGCTCGTCTTCCACTACCCGGGGATCGTGGCGGCCGGCCGCGGTGAGGGGGCCCCGGGCCTCGTCGACGTGGCGCCCACGATTCTCGACCTCGCGGGGCTGCCGCCGCTTCTGGACGTCGACGGAGTCAGCTTGCGTCCCACCCTCGAAGGCGGCGAGCCGCCCCTCGCCCCTTCGTACCTGGAGTCCTTTCAGCCCTGGCATTCCTACGGCTGGTCCCCTTTGCGCGGCGTGCGCCACGGCGACTGGAAGTGGATCGCCGCGCCGGTCCCCGAGCTCTACCGGCTCGACGAGGACCCGATGGAGACCACCAACGTCTACCCGGACAACGTCGCCCGGGGGCGGGCCATGCACCGCATGCTGCGCCAGTTCCTGGACCGGGAGCCCGTTGCGAGCTCGGGCGTCGACGATCCGGAGGTGCTGGCCAAGCTGCGGGCGCTCGGCTACCTCGGCGCCGGCGCCGCGCCGGGCGAGCCGCCGGCCGATCTGCCGGATCCCAAGGCCCGCTTACCGCTGCGTGGGCTGCTGACCGAGGGCCAGGAGCTCCTGGACGCGGGCGCCTTCGCGGGCGCCCTGGCCAAGCTCGACGCGGCGCTCGCCGAGGAGCCGGACAACCCCTTCGCCCTGTCGCGCTCCGGCCTCGCCCTGCTGCGGCTGGGGGAGAGCGCCGCCGCCGCCGAGCGCCTGCGGCGGGCGCTGGCGCGCGGCCCCGGCGAGGTCGAGACGCGGGCGCTGCTGGCCGAGGCCCTGGGCCAGGCCGGCGACTGGCAGGCGGCGGCGGGGGAGTGGATGGAGGTCGTCCGCCGCCAGCCGGGAGTGGCCCGCCACTGGTCGAACCTGGGCGGCGCCCTGGGCCGCGGCGGCGAGGTCGAGCGGGCGGTCGCGGCCCTGACCCGGGCGGCCGAGCTCGAGCGCTCTCCGGACCGCCTGAGCCGGCTCGCCTTCGCCGAGTTCGGCGCCGGCCGGCTCGCGGACGCGGCCCGGCATCTCGAGGAGGCCGCGGCGCAGGCCGGTGCGCCGGCGTTCCGGCATGCCGGAGCGCTGGGCCTGATCCTCTACCGCCTCGAGCGGGTCGAAGAAGCGCGAGCGTGGCTGGCCCGCTCGAGTCGCACGGAGCCCGAGTACGCGGAAGCGCGCCTGGCGCTGGCCCGCGTCGAGGCGGCCGCCGGCCGCGCCGAGGAGGCGCGCCGCGCCCTCGGCGAAGCGCTCGCGGCGCGGCCCGGCCTGCGGCCCGAAGCGCAGGCCGACCCGCTCCTCGCGCCGCTGCTTGCGGACGGCTGAGGGAATACGAGCTCCGCTCGGAAGCACCTCCACGCCCAACCTCTGGCTGCGCTCTCCGTGGCGCTCGGGGTAGTGCGAGAGTCGGGAAAAGACATCAGGTAAGAGGGTGCGTGCGTCACCCGATCGAGGGAAAGACATCGGGTAAGAGGGTGCGTGCGTTACCCGATGCAGGAAGGACCTCAGGTAGAGGGTGCGTGCGTCACCGGGGTCAGGAAGGGACCTCGGGTAGGAGGGCGCGTGCGTCACCGGGTTCAGGAAAGGACATCGGGTAGAAGGGAGGTTGCGTCACCTGGCCGGTGCGGCAAGGCGAGGACCTGCCCCTCTTTTCCTTACCCGAAGTCCTTTTGCGACTCTCGCAGTACCACGAGCCCCCGACCGGGCCATCGCCGGTCGCGGCGGGCGGGCTCGGCCCGACTCTCATGCCGTACAATCAAGGCCGACGGCCCGCCGCGGGTCGCTTCTCCGCGGCGCCCCCGGCCGGCAAAGACGGGAGGAACGGACATGAAGGCTGCTGCCATCCTCGTCATCGCGATCTCTCGGGTGCCGCAGGCGGCCCTGGCGGTCATCGCGTTCGATCAGCCGGACGATGGCGTCTTCGTCGTGAGCCACCGGATCGAGGGCTGCGGGAGCGGCGCGGGAGAGACCGGCTGAGCCTGGTCTGCCTTCTCGGCCTGCCGACGGACGAGGCGGCGAGCTTCGCCCGCGGCGCGGCGGCGGGGCCGGCGGCGATCCGCGCCGCGCTCCATTCGGCGGCCGGCGGCTGGGGCACCGAGGCCGGCCTCGACCTGGCCGCCGAAGTCCGCTTCGCCGACCTCGGCGACCTCATCCTCACGGGCGGCGAGGACGGCCGCGCCGAGATCGAGCGGGCGGTGGACGATCAGCTCGAGAACGGCGGCCGGCTGATCTGCCTGGGCGGCGACCACAGCGTCGCCTACCCGATCCTCGCCGCCT
>JAOTWP010000096.1 GCA_029862975.1 Acidobacteriota bacterium | reverse complement strand
CTTTCAGCGGCTCGATGCCATCGCCGGAGCGTGCGAGAATCCGGCGATGGAGCCTGGAGCCCCACTCCCCCCGCCGCCGGCGCTCGAGGCGATCCGGGCGGCCCGCGCCGAGCTCGGCGACCTGGTGCGCACGACGCCCACCTGGCGCTGGCGGGGCCGGCGGATCGACGAGCTCGCGGGCGCGGGGACGGAAGTGCTGCTCAAGCTCGAGCTCTTCCAGCACTCCGGCACGTTCAAGGCGCGGGGCGCGCTGCTCAACTCGCTGGCCTTGACGCCGGACGAGATCGCCCGCGGGGTGACGGCCGTCAGCGCCGGCAACCACGCCATCGCGGTCGCCTTCGCGGCGCGCCGGCTCGGCTGCTCGGCCAAGGTCGTGATGACCGCCGGCGCCAATCCCGCGCGGGTGCGGGAGTGCCGCGCCTGGGGCGGCGAGGTGGTGCTCGCCCGCGACGTCCACGAGGCCTTCGACGCCGTGCGCCGCATCGAGGCCGAGGAGGGCCGGGTCTTCATCCACCCCTTCGAGGGCGAGCGCACGGTGCTCGGCACCGCCACCGTCGGCCTCGAGCTCGGCGAGCAGGAGGCCGGGCTCGACGCCGTCGTCGTACCCATCGGCGGCGGCGGCCTCGCCGCCGGCGTGGCGACGGCGATCAAGGCGCTGCAGCCGGACTGCGAGGTCTTCGGCGTCGAGCCCGTGGGGGCGGACTCGATGCACCGCAGCTTCGCCGCCGGCGAGCCGCGGTCGATCGAGCGCGTCGACACCATCGCCGACAGCCTCGGCGCCCCCCACGCGGCGCCCTACACGTTCAGCCTCTGCCGCCGCTTCGTCGACGAGCTCGTTCTAGTCGACGACGACGCGCTGCGCGCCGCCATGCGGCTGCTGTTCGAGGAGGCCAAGCTGGTGGCCGAGCCCGCCGCCGCCGCCGCCACGGCGGCGCTCGTCGGCCCGCTGCGCGAACGCCTCCGCGGCCGGCGGGTCGGGCTGATCGTCTGCGGCAGCAACATCGACGTGGCGACCTTCGGCGCGCTTCTCGGCTGAAGCTCGGGCTCCGGCGGCTCCGGCCCAGACTGCGGCAAACCGAGCACCAACTGCAGGGTTTCGAAAGAGACTTAGGGCAAAAAGACTCCAGGTAGGGCTGCCCTCTCCGTTCACGCCGGGGCCGTGCCAGGCCTCAGCCGCTCTTTCACCGTCCGAGCTGGCCTCTCCGCTTTCAGCAGGCCGTCCTTCTGCCAGGACGAGTGAAAGGACCTACCGGACCGGTCCCTGGACCGTCGCGGTCGGGCACCTCCGCCCCATGACGAGGCGATCGAGTGATCGACCCGCACTGCAAGCTCTCTTGATCTCAGCCCTACCCGGCCTACCCGCGAGTGACCTCGAGATTCCAGGTAGAGCAAGGAACCGGCGGCGTCCATCCGCCCCGGAAGGCGCATGCGACCCGCGCTCCGCCTTGACCCAGGCCCGCACCACGAAGCGCGAAGGCCCGCGCCGCGACCTCTCGCATCCGCCCCGAAGGCGCATGCGACCTGGGCTGCGCCTTGGCGCCGGCCGCACCAACAGAGCGCGAAGCTCGGGCCGCGACCTCACCTGTTCCTTCGTCCCACCCGGAAAACCCCGCGGCGCGCGCCGGAGCCACCCACGAGACCCGGGCGGCATGCCGTCCGGGACCGCGAAAGCGCCGGCATGGCCGCCCAGCAGCGGCGTGCCGGCCGACGCGGACCTACCAATCCCCGGATCTTCCGGCCGGACTCACGACGGCCCTGGACACCGACACAGGAATGTGCCATAATTCGTGATGAAAGGCGCCGTAATAATGGTGCATGCCTCCAGGAGGATCCGGACGTCAAGGGCTTTCGGGCTCTCGTGCGTGATTCTGGCGGCCGGCCTGGCCGCTCCGCCGGTCGCCGGCTCCAGCTTCGAGCTGGACCTCGGCGGCCGTCGTTTCGACCCGCTCGTCGATCCCGAGCCCGGCGGCGGGCCCTGGGACGCCGATCCCGTCGGGCCCGACCTGCAGCTCGTCCAGTTCTTCGGACCGACCGCGCAGGGCTGGCTCGACGGGCTCGCCGCCGCCGGGGTCGAGGTCGTCCAGTACGTGCATCCCTACGCCTACGTCGTGTGGGCCGATCTCGAGAGGCTCGACGGGCTGCGCGCGTCCCATCCCGAGATCCGCTGGGCCGGACATTTCCAGCCGGCCTTTCGCGTCCTCCCGGGCTGGCGCGGAGGCACGGCCGCCGGGCTGTACCACGCGCTGCTCTACGCCGGCGCCGACGTCGAGCTGGCTCTCGATCTGTTCGAGGACCTCGGAGCCCGCCTCCTCGGCTCCGCCTGGCTCGACGAGCGGTTCGTGGCGGTCCGCGTGCAGCTCGCCGCCGCCGCGCTGCCGCGGGCGGCCCGCGTCGCCGGCGTCTACACGATCCAGCCCGAGCCCACCGACGGCGGTCCGCGCTCCGAGCTGTCGAGCCAGGTCAACGTCAACAACGTCGACGCCTCGAACTTCGCCTTCCCGGGCTACGAGAACTGGCTGACAGGCGTCGGGCTCGACGGCGACGGCGTCGTCCTCGCCAACGTCGACGGCGGCGTGCAGGAGAGCCACCCCGACCTCGCCGCGCGCTTCGTGGCCTGCTCCGGCGACACCTGCAGCACGACGAGCAGCGGCCACGGCACCCACACGGCGGGCATCATGGCCGCCGACGGCAGCTCGGGCATCGAGGACGGCAACGGCTTCCGGCGCGGACTCGGCGTGGCGCCCGGCGCGTCGCTCATCGAGCAGAGCTACTCCGGCCACTACAACCAGGCCGGCGGCATGCTCAAGCTCATGCGCCAGTCGTGGCAGAACGGCGCCCTGCTCTCCGGCAACAGCTGGGGCCCAGCGGGATCGCCGCGCGGCTACGACAACCACACCATGCAGGTCGACATCGGGGTGCGCGACGCCGACGGCACGGCGGCGGGCAACCAGCAGTTCACCTACGTCCTGTCGATCATGAACGGCAACGGCGGCACCAGCACCCAGGGCACGCCCGACGAGGCGAAGAACCTCTTCACCATCGGCTCGACCAAGCTCCAGTACTCGAACGGCTCTCAGGACCCGGCGATCGACGACCTGTCGGCCAACACCGCCCACGGCCCGGCCCTCGACGGCCGGACGATCCCCCACCTGGTCGCGCCGGGCTGCCGGGTCGACTCCACCTATCCGACGAGCTCTCATGCGCTGCTGTGCGGCACGAGCATGGCGTCGCCGCAGGTCTCCGGCGCGGTAGCCCTCTTCATCGAGCGCCACCGCGCTCTCTTCGCCGGCGCCGACCCGAGCCCGGCGCTCGTCAAGGCGGCGTTCCTGCCCGTCGCCCACGACCTCGCGGGCCATCGCGACGCCGACAACGGGATCCTCGGCCACCCCTTCGACAGCAAGCAGGGCTGGGGCCGCATGGACCTCGAAGCCGTTCTCGACCCGCAGGATCCCGCCCTCTATTTCGACGCGCCGCACCTCCTCGACGACACGGGCGAGGAATGGGTCCGCGAGATCCTCGTCATGGACCCCACCCGGCCGCTCGCGATCATGCTCGTCTGGACCGACGCCCCGGGCCACGGCCTCGGCGGCACGACGCCGGCCTGGTGCAACGACCTCGACCTCCTCGTCGAGGACGGCGGCGCGAGCTACCGCGGCAACTACTTCGGCGCCGACGGCTACTCCGCCACCGGCGGCTCGTCCGACCCCCGCAACAACACGGAAGGGGTCTTCCTGCCGCCGGCCGCCGCGCGCCCGGTGACGGTCCGGATCCGGGCGGCCAACATCAGCTCCGACGGCGTGCCGGGCGCCGGCGACGCCACGGACCAGGACTTCGCCCTCGTCTGCTACAACTGCAGCGACGCCCCCCGCCTCACGACACCCGCAGCAATCACCGCAGCAACCACCGCCTCAGAGCCCCCGCAACGGAAGTAGGCGCTCCTATCCCCCTGGCAATGGGAGCGCCGGCCGCCGGCATCGTGTCGGCGGCCTTTTTTTTCGTCAGAGAGGGCTCGCCCGATGCCCTCGGAGAGCGTGTCGCGAGCCTTGCTTCAGGGGACGGTCGAAGACCACCCTGAAGTGTCCCCGCTTTCGAACCCGTCCGCGAAGATCGCGGGGCGCACCACTCGGAGGTGGACGCTGCGGTCGTCCGGGTCGTCGGCGGCCGCGGTGCTCTCCCACACGACGACGGCGCTGCCGTCGGGCAGCTCGGCGACGACGGGGCGCAGCTGCTGGCCCGTCGTGTAGCAGTTGACCTGGAAGTCGAGCGGGTCGAGGGGGAGCCCGTCGGCCGCGAAGCGGGCGGCCTGGACGCTCGGCGGATCGTCGTCGCCGCCGGCCGAGGCGAAGCTCTCCCAGGCGGCGACGAAACCGCCGCCCAGGGCGGCCACCGCCGGGTAGCGCTGACTGCCGAGCGTGATCCTGTTGAGCTGGAGCTCCTCCGCGTCGACGGGGACGCCGGAGGACTCGTAGCGCCGCCCCTGGATGCTCCAGGCCGAGTCGTCCGACCCCCACGAGCCATAGCTCGCCCAGGCGACGGTGAAGCCGCCCGAAGCGGTGACCGCAACGTCGGCGTTCTGCTGCCAGAGGTCGGTGTAGGTGTTGACCTGGAACTGGTCCGCGTCGAGCGGCGTCCCGTCGGTCGCGAAGCGCCGCGCCTGGACGCTGACGAACGAGTCGCCCGGGGCCGAATGCGTCTCCCACACGACGACGAAGCCCGTCCCCGGCAGCCGCTCGACGGCCGGCCGCCCCGGCCCGCCGCCCGCGGTCTCGACCACGAACTCCACGGGATCGAGCGGCACGCCGCCCGCGCTATACCGGCGCGCGCGAACGTCTGCCGAGAAGTTCTCCCACACGATCACGAACGAGTCGTCGTCGAGCACGGCCACGCGGGGGTCGAGCTGCCACCCCTGGGTGATCGTGTTGACGAGGAACTCCTCGCCGTCGAGCGGCGTCGCGTCCGCGGCGAAGCGCCGCGCCCAGACGCTCCACGACGAGTCGTCGCCGGGGCCGCCCATCACCTGCCAGGTCACCACGAACCCGCCGTCGCTCGCGTACGCGACGTCCGGGTCCAGCCGGCTGTCCTCGTCGGCGAACGCGTTGAGCCGGAGCTCGGTCCCGTCGATCGGCTCCCCGGCGGCCGAGAACCGCCGGCCGTAGATCGCCGGGTAGCTCGTCGTGCTCGACCAGGCCACGACGAACTCGCCGTCCGCCTTCGCGGCCACCGCCGGCTCGCGCTGGTTGTTGAGAGTGATCGTGTTGACCTGCACGCACCCCGCCGGCGGCCCGGCATGAGTACTCCCCGGCACCAGGAACGCAAGCAAGCCGGCCGCGGCAAGGCGAGCCGCGCCGCCAGCCTTCGAGGCGGAGCGCCGCATCGAGCCCATTCTATGACGCGGAGCCCTGGTTTGCCTGGGCGGCTCCGTTCGGCGCCGGAGGGTCGGCGAGCAGGGCAACGAACCTCCCGGAGAGCACCTCAGCGTCTCGAGTGCCGATGGCTCTGAAGAAGCGGCGCGCCGGAGCGTGGCGATCGACTGGCCGTCGCTTGCGGGATCGCCGGGCTGCAGATGAATGTTGGAAGCCCCGATCCACCTAGTTCCCACGGGGACGAGGGCGCTATCCTGTAACAACCCGGCCCCCTCGGGCGCCTGTACTTCTCGGATGTCCCTGCCCTCGCCCCGAGGAAACGGTCCAGCGGTCCCGAGAGGTACGGATGCCGATCCACCCGCTTCGGGTCGCCTGTGCGGGCCCCGTGGCCTGCCCGCGGCCCTCCCCGCAACGGCCCCACTGGACGACCCCCTCGTGCCGTGCGAGGCTGCCCTCGTGCCCACGGCGGCTGTGCCCGGGTGTGGGGGTGTGCGCCGAGATCTTCGCCGATCGCTCGAGTCGGGAGACACGAGCGCCCGGTCGCTGACCGCTCCGTAGCCCGGCAGTCGATTCCCCGAAGGAGAGCCCCGACATGAGACCCGCCCCGCCCCGATCGAGAAGACAGATCCTCGCCCTCGTCGCCCTCGCCTCCCTGCTCGCCCCGGCCCTGCCGGCCTTCGGGCAGGACGTGGCGGTGGGCGACACGCTCACCCTGGTCGAGCGCCAGCTCGGCATCCCCGCCCATCCGGCGCCGGGGGACAGCCACGTCTCGCTGCGCTTCGAGAGCGGCTCCAAGGCCACCGCGCTCGACCTCGACGCGGCCTCGGGCTGGGTGCGGATCGCCGGCGAGACGTTCGACGGCGGCAGCGGCAGCGGCTGGATCAGCCGCAAGTACATCGCGAGCACCGAGCCCGCGACCGGGGACCTCGTCCAGGACGCCCTGGCCTGGTGCCCGGCCAAGGGGAGCTCCGCGCCCCATCCCGCCGGCCGCCTGCGCATCGCCACCTGGAACCTCGGCAACCTCCATGCCGTCAGCGGCCGGTCGATCTTCCCCGACTCGGTCCGGCGCACCGACCTCGACTACGACCGGCTGCGCTGCTACGTGCGGCTCTTCGATCCCGACATCCTGGCCGTGCAGGAGGTCGACGGCGAGGAGGCTCTCGCGCGGGTCGTCGACACCGACGTCTACGCGGTGCACGTCTCCTCGCGCGCCGCCACCGGCCTCGGCGGCCGGCAGAACACCGGCTTCGCCTACAAGAGGGGGCTCGCGGTCACCGAGCGACCGGACTTCACCGCGCTCGACGTGAGCGGCGGCCTGCGCCACGGCACGCGCCTCGACGTCACCCTCGGCGGCACGACCTACAAGCTGATGAGCGTCCATCTCAAGAGCGGCTGCTTCAGCAACGGCACGAACAACGCCGACGCCTGCAACGAGCTCGCGCAGCAGCTTCCCATCCTCGAGAGCTGGATCGACGAGGCGGCGAGCGCGCCCGAGCCCTTCCTCGTCCTGGGCGACTTCAACCGCCGTCTCAACGAGGAGCTCGACATCGCCTGGGCGGAGCTCGACGACGCCACCCCGCCCAACGCCGACCTGACCTCGGTGACGGCGGAGATGCCGATCAGCTGCCGGGGCAACGAGTTCACGCGCTTCATCGACCACATCGTGGTCGACAAGCGGGCCGCCGCGGCGGTCGAGCTCTCCTCGTTCCGGCACGTGACCTTCCGCCAGGCCGACAGCGACGACTGGGACCGCATCTCGGACCACTGCCCGGTGGTGGTCGATCTGTGGGGAGGATGACGAGCTACCGCCTCGTACGGACTCAGGAGCGCCGCGGCCGGCGCAGGAGGACGAGGGTCGCGCCGCCGGAGGCGCCGTGCTTGCCGAGGGTCGTGAAGGCGAGGACGTGGCGGCCGTGGGGCGGCGCGGCGAGCCAGGCGGGGAGGGCCCGTTTCAGGACGGGTCCTGCGGGCGAGCGCAGGCCGCGGCCGTGGACGATGGCGACGCAGCGCGCTCCAATCCGCAGGGCGCGGCCGAGCAGGTCGCGCACCATCCCGCGGGCCGCGGCCTCCGCCACGCCGTGCAGGTCCAGGGTGAGCTCCGGCGGATAGTCGCCCCGCTCGAGGCGCCGGAGCTCGGCGTCGGGGACCCCGGGCACCGCGCCCTGGTGATGGTCGCCCCAGCTCGTGACCTCGAGGCGGCCGCCCCCCGTCGCCGGCCGCTCGGTCACCGGCGGCTCGGACGCCGGCCGCTCGGACGCCGGCCCGCGGCGGCGCCGCCCCCGGGGGGCCAGGCGCTTCCCGGCGGCGATGGGATCGACGCCCTGCATGGCCCTCTCGAAGGCCTTCCGCTCCTCGTCGGCCGCCATCACCGGCGAAGCTAGCACGGGGACCCGGCCGCGGACTCGCGGCGAAGCGCTGTAACGAAAGGCGCCCCGGGCTCGACGATGAGGGGGAACGACAACAACCGGGCCCGCCCTCGCCGGCGCGCCCAGCGCACGGAGGACATCATGCACATGGACATTGGCGGCATCACCCTCAAGATCAAGCAGATCATCGCCGACGTCGCCGACCTCGACGTCGAGGAGATCGCGGACGACGCCACGTTCCTCGACGACCTGGAGCTCGACTCGCTGGCGCTGCTCGAGATCGGCGTCGACGTCGACTACGAGTTCAAGCTCGGCGTCTCCGAGGATCGGCTGAGCAAGCTGCGCAGCATCCCCGAGACCGTCGGCCTGGTCACCGAGATCCTGTCGCAGAAAGCCGTGGCCTGAGGGGCTTCCCGTCGTGAGCGAGCGCATCGTCATCACCGGCCTGGGGCTCGTGACCCCGGTCGGCGTCGGCCGGGAGGAGGCGTGGCGCGCGCTGCTCGCCGGCTGCTGCGGCATCCGCGAGGTCGAGTCCTTCGACGCCACCGGCTTCACCTCCCGGCTGGGCGCCGAGGTCCGGGGCTTCGAGCCGGCCGGCCTGCTCGCGAGGATCGATCCGGCCGGCGTGGGCCGCGCGTCCCAGTTCGCGGCCGTCGCGGCCCGGTTGGCGCTCACCGACGCCGGCCTGCCGACGGTGGCCGACCCGGAGCGGGCGGGGGTCGCCATGGGCACGACCTCGGGCGAGCCGCGCGAGATCGAGGACTTCGACGACCGCTGGCTCGCCGCGGACTACGAGGGGGTGCGGGGGGAGTTCGTCAACCGCTACCGGTGCGCCAGCATCCCCGAGGTCGTCGCCTCCGAGGCCGGCTTCCGGGGCCTCAACATCATGATCCCCACGGCCTGCGCGGCCGGCAACTACGCCATCGCCTACGCCTTCGACGCGCTGCGCGCCGGCCGCGCCGACGTGATGCTCGCCGGCGGCGCCGACTGCTTCTCGCGGATCACCTACAGCGGCTTTTCGCGCCTCGGGGCCATCGCCGCCGAGCGCTGCCAGCCCTTCGACCGCAACCGGCAGGGCATGGTGCCCGGCGAGGGCGCCGGCGTCCTGACCCTCGAGACCTGGGAGCACGCCGCCGCGCGGGGGGCGCGGGTCTACGCCGAGATCGCCGGCTACGGCCTGTCCTGCGACGCCCACCACATGACCGCCGCGGACGGCGACGGCGCCGCCCGGGCCATGATCCAGGCCCTGCGCGACAGCGGCCACCGCCCGGAAGAGGTCAGCTACGTCAGCGCCCACGGGACGGGAACGCCCACCAACGACCGGCTCGAGTGCGCCGCCGTCGGCCGGGTCTTCGGAGAGGGCGCCGCGACGCTGCCGATGAGCTCGATCAAGTCGATGATCGGGCACACGATGGGGGCGGCCTCGGCCATCGAGGCCGCGGTGTGCGCGCTGGCCATCCACGAAGGCCGGGTGCCGCCGACGATCAACTTCTCCGAGCCCGACCCCGAATGCCCCGTCGACTGCGTCGCCAACGAGTGCCGCGAGATGCCCGTCGCCGTGGCGATGAGCAACGCCTACGCCTTCGGCGGCAACAACGCCTCGCTGATGCTGCGCGCCTGGGAGGCGGCATGAGGAGCGACGCCAGGAGGGTCGTCGTCACCGGCGCCGGGATCGCCTGCGCCGCCGGCGACCGGATGGGCGAGCTGTGGGCCGCGGCGCGCGACGGCCGGTCCCCCGGGGTCCGCCGCCCCGAGCTGGCCCTCGACGGCATGCCGGGACCGCTCGCGGCCTTCCACGACCGGCTCGACGTCCGCGCCGAGCTCGGCCGCGAAGGTCTCAGGGCCCTCGACCGGACGGGCCGGCTCGCCGCCGTCGCCGCCCGGCGGGCGCTGGCGGACGCGGGCTGGCCGGCCGCGGCGCTCGCCGGCACCGAGGTGGGCCTCGTGCTCGGCACGATGTTCGGCAGCCTGCGGACGATCTGCGAGTTCGACCGCCGCGGCGTGAGCGCCGGCCCGAGCTACGCCAAGCCCCTCGACTTCGTCAACAGCGTCATCAACGCGGCGGCCGGCCAGACGGCCATCCGCTTCGACCTGCGCGGCGTCAACGCGACGGTCTCGGGAGACCTGACCTCGGGCCTCCAGGCCCTCGCCTACGCGGCCGACCTCGTCCGCGGCGGTCGCGCCACGGCGCTGCTGGCCGGCGGCGCCGACGAGCTGTGCGCCGAGTCGCTCTACGGGTTCCACCGGCTCGGGCTCCTGTGCGGCGCCGGCAGCGAGCGCGCCGTGCCGCTCGGCAGGCCGGCGGAGGGGATGGTCCTCGCCGAGGGCGCGGCCCTGTTGATGCTCGAGAGCCTCGCCTCGGCCCGCGCCCGCGGCGCGACGATCCTGGCCGAGATCCTCGGCCACGGCTCCGCGTACGACCCGGGGCGCGGCGCCGGCGCGCACCACCTCGCGGCAGCCGTGGCCGGAGCCGTCAGGAGCGCCCTCCAGGACGCCGACCGGCCCGCCGGCGCGATCGACTGCGTGAGCCTCGCGGCCAACGGCACCCATCTCGACGCGGCCGAGACCGCGGGCGTCGGCCGCGGCCTCTCGCGGCCGGGACCGGTGCCGGCGCTCGCCGCCAAGGCGGCGACGGGCGAGACGCTCGGCGCGGCGGGAGCCCTGCAGACCCTGTTCGCCATCGAAAGCCTCCGCAACCGGCGGCTGCCCGGGATCCCCGGCCTCGACCCCGGCGCGGCCCCGGCGCTGGCGGCGGGCGGCGGGACCTCCACCCTGGAAGGCTCCACCGCGCTCGTCACCGCCGTCGGGCTTCAGGGCAAGGCCGCGGCCCTCGTCGCCGAAGTCGCCCCCCAAACAACCGACCACGATCGGAGAGCTTGATGACCAGGAATACGATGCCCGGAGCTGCGACGCCCGGGGAGACCACGGCCGGCGAGGCCCACGACGTCGTCATCCTCGGCGCCGGCCTCGCCGGGCTGTCGCTCGCCCGGCAGCTGCTGCTCGACACCGACCGCGCGGTGCTGCTCGTCGAGCGCCGCGACGAGGTGCCGCCCAAGCGCCAGAAGGTGGGCGAGGCGACCGTGCAGCTCTCGGCCTACTACTTCGCCAAGGTGCTGCGGATGGAAGCCCACCTCCTCGAAGAGCACTACATGAAGTACAACCTCCGCTTCCTGTGGCCGACGCCGGGGGCGGCCAACGACGGGCTGGAGCACTACAGCCAGGCCTACATCCGCAGCCTCTCGAACATCGCCAGCTACCAGATCGACCGCAACAAGTTCGAGGCCGAGCTGCTGCGGCTCAACCTGGAGAGCCCGCGCTTCACCTTCGTCGCCGGGATTCGCGACCTCGACGTCAGGCTCAACGCCCGCGACAGCCACGAGGTGCGCTTCACCGCCGCGGGCCGGGAGCGCCGGGTCGCGACGCCCTGGGTCGTCGACACCACGGGCCGCAACAAGGTCCTGGCCCGCAAGCTCGACCTCGGCAAGCCCAACGCCATCCGCCACGGCGCCTTCTTCTGGTGGATCGACGGCCGGCTCGACATCGAGGAGCTGACCGCTCTCGCCCCGGCGGCCCGCCGGCTCCACCCGAGCCGGCGCCACACCGGCCACCTGCCCTTCTTCCTCGCGACCAACCACTTCATGACCGAAGGGGCCTGGTTCTGGGTCATCCCGCTGCACGGCCGCACGAGCCTCGGCCTCGTCTTCGACCGCGAGCTCGTCGACCCAGCCGAGGTGATGTCGGTCGAGAAGGCGACGCGCTGGGTGTGCGAGCGCTTCCCGCTCTTCGCCCGCGAGCTGCCGAAGCACGAGGCGGTCTGCTCGGGCGGGCTCAAGGACTACTCCTACGACTGCCGGCAGACCATCAGCCCGCAGCGCTGGGCCCTTGCCGGCGAAGCCGGCCGGTTCACCGATCCCCTCTACTCCCCGGGCGGCGACCTGATCGCCATCTACAACACCCTCATCGCCGACGCCGTGGCGACGGACGACGACGGCGAGCTGCTCGCCAAGTGCGGTCGCTACGAGCAGCTGATGCGGGCCGTCTACGCGGCCTACGAGCCCTCCTACGCCCTCTCCTACGACGCGCTCGGCGACGCCGAGGTGTTCAGCCTCAAGTACGGCTGGGAGCTCGCCGTCTACTTCTCGTTCTACGTCTTCCCGTTCATCAACGACCTCTTCACGGACCGCCGGTTCCAGCCCGCCTTCCTGCGGACGTTCGCGCGCCTCGGGCCGGTGAACCTCGGGCTCCAGCGCTTGCTGAGTGGGTACTTCCAGTGGAAGAAGGAGAAGAAAGAAAAGAAAGGACAAAAGAATCAGGTAAGAAAGGGTAGGGGGGTGGACGAGGCGAAAGGGGGCGCCGAGTCCGGCTCGGCTTGGGAGGAAACCGGTCTCGAGCCGGTGTTCTTCGAGTTCACTCGCCTGTGCACCCTGCGGCGGTCCGAGCAGGCGTTCTACGAGGTCGGCGTCGACGCCGCCGAGGCCCGGCGGGTGCTCGCCGAGCGGCTTCGCGATCTCGAAGAGATGGCGCGCTACGTCGCCGCCTGGATCGCGGCCCGGGTCCTCGACGACCCCGAGCTCTCCACCAGCCGCGCCTTCGTCGAAGGTCTCGACCTGACCCGTCTCGAGTTCGACCCCGAGGGCTGGCGGCGCCTCCGCGAGGAGGCAGGCCGCAGCCGCTCCGAGACCTACCCTTGGACCCTCGACACGGAGGCCATGCGGCCCTTCCGGAAGGCCGCCCCGGCGCCGCGCTACGCGATGAGCGCCTGACGCCGCTCTCCGACACCGCCCCCCCAACACCGCAACGGAGGCCGAGAACGGCCCGGAAGCACCACCGCCGATCCCCGAGGCTTCCTTACCCGACACCGCAACGGAGGCCGAGAACGGCCCGGGAGCACCCCGCCGATCCCCTAGGCTTCCTTACCTGGAATCCTTTTGCTCGCACAGAGAGAACCCTTCATGTCCACCGCGACCTCGAGCACCGTGTCGACCACCCAGTCCCCCACCCCCTCCCAGGCGCCGACCGCCGCGCCGGGCCGCGACCACGCTCCCGCCCTCGAGCGCGCTTTCCCGGACGCCTTCGGCGAGGCCTCGTACCCGCTGACCGAGGTGACGGGAACGCTGCCCCCGGCGCTGCGCGGCACGTACTACGTCAACGGCCCGGCCCGCTTCGCCCGCGGCGGCCAGCGTTACGGCCACTGGCTCGACGGCGACGGCATGGTCGCGGCGCTCGCGCTCGCCGGCGGCAGGGCGCGCCTGACCCACCGCTACGTGCGCTCGCACAAGCTCGCCGCCGAGGAGGGCGCGGGCCGCGCGCTCTTCCGCGCCTTCGGCACCGGCTTCGAGGGCGATCGCCTCCTCCACGGCCTGGCCCTGGCCTCCCCGGTCAACGTCTCCGTCCATCCCTACCGCGGGAAGCTCCTCGCCTTCGGCGAGCAGGGGCTGCCCTGGGAGCTCGACCCCGAGACCCTCGAGACCCGCCGCGAGCACACCTTCGACGGCCGCCTCAAGGCCGTGACCCCGTTCGCCGCCCACCCCAACTTCGACGCCGCGCGCGGCGAGATGTTCAACTTCGGGGTCTCCTTCTCGGCCGCGAGCCCGAGCCTCAACCTCTACCGCTTCGCCGCCGGCGGCGCGCTCGTCTACCGCGCCCGCCACCGCCTCCCCTGGCCCTGCTCGATCCACGACTTCGGCCTGAGCGAGCGCTTCGCCGTCTTCCACGTGAGCCCCTACGTGATGGACATGGCGGCCTTCCGCGCCGGGGGCGCGACCCCCATGGACTGCCTGCGCTGGCGGCCGGAGCTGGGCACGGCGCTGTGGGTCTTCGCCCGCGAGGACGGCCGGCTCCTCCACCGAACGCCGATCGGCGAGGGCTACTGCCTGCACATGGTCCACTGCCACGAGGCCGCGGACCTGCTCCACGTCGACGTCCTCGAGATGGAGGAGCCGGTCTACGACCAGTACGCGCTCCCCGATCTCTTCCCCGATGCCCGGCTGGCCGCCATCCGGCGCTACACCGTCGACCCCCGCCACGGCGATCTGGTCGCGCGCACCGAGCTCGAGTGCCGGCAGATGATCGACTTCCCGGCCCTCGACCCGCGCTCCGGCCTCGGGCCCTACGACAGCTTCTGGGTCCTCGGAATCGGCGCCGCCGCCAGCCCGGGCCGCAAGTTCTTCGACCGCCTCCTCCGCTACGACCGGCGGCAGGGCGGCGCCGCCGACCGCTACCAGGCGCCGCCGGGTTGCTACCTCGGCGGCGAGCCGGTCTTCCTCCCCGACCCGGGCCGGCCGGGCCGCGGCTACACCCTCTGCCAGGAGCTCGACGCGCGGCGCGGGATCATGCGCTTCCTGCTGTTCGACGCCTTCGAGCTCGCCGCCGGACCCCTCGCCCGCCTCGAGCTGCGCGCGCCGATCCACCTCGGCTTCCACGCCTGCTGGCACCCCGCGGCCTGACCGGCCCGACCTCGCGGGAGCGCCCGCCCATCCCCCTCGGCCGCGGGCCGGGGGCATGTGTATCGCCAGGCAGACGTCTTTTGGCTATAATGTGCTTCCGGAGGCATACTGATGCGTACGACCTTGAACCTCGACGACCGGGCCCTGGCGGAGGCGATGGCCTACGCCGAGGGCACGACCAAGACGGAGGTGATCAACGAGGCGCTGCGGAAGTTCGCCCGGGGAAAGCGCCGCAAGCGGCTGCTCGAGCTCCGGGGGCAGGTGGACTGGCAGGGTGACGTCGACCAGCTTCGGAAGCGCCGATGAAGGTCCTGGTCGACACCTCGGCGTGGATCGACTTCTTCAACGAGAGTCCCA
This sequence comes from Acidobacteriota bacterium, assembly GCA_029862975.1. Taxonomy (GTDB): domain Bacteria; phylum Acidobacteriota; class Thermoanaerobaculia; order Multivoradales; family JAHEKO01; genus CALZKB01. Next base: position 881 of record JAOTWP010000096.1, on the reverse strand, counting down.
GCAAAGAGGCGGAGATCCTGGCCCGGCTCCTCCGCGACGAGGCGGAGATCGTGACCTGTGGAGTCGTCATCGCCGAGCTCTTCCAGGGCATCCGCCGCACCGCCAGCCTGGCCGAGCTGGAAGGCCAGTTCCGCGACATGGAGTGCCTCGCGCCGCGGGAGCCCGACACCTACTTCGCGGCCGCCTCGCTGTACCGCGATCTCCGCGCCCGGGGAATCACGATCCGCTCGACGATCGACTGCCTGATCGCCTGCCTCGCCGCCGAGAGCGACGCCCTGCTGCTCGCCAAGGACAAGGACGTGATCCGGATCCTCGACTCCGGTCTCTCCAGAGCCCGCGGCCTGCCGAGCTCCTGACGCGTCTCCGCCTCCGACCGAGTGCAGACGTCGCGAGACGACGACCCGTCCCCAAGAATCCGGCAGCAGAACAGAGAAACCAATACAGGAGAGCCGAGCACGGGGCTCGGAGCTTCGGTTGCCTTGCCTGTCTTACCCGATGTCTTTTTCGGTCGCAGATCCTCGTTGCTCGCGAAGCACCGAGCTGTCCACCGCGGCCCTCCGGCGAGAGCGCCGGCGGATCGCGCCCACCGTCAGGAAGTCCGGCGGCTACCGGCGACCCCTGGGCTCGTCACCAGCAGCGGACCCGCGGCCACCAGCGGCTCGGCCAGGCGGATCCTCGGGTCCGAGGATGCGGTGCGCAGCTGCGCGACCGCGCCGGATTCGAGGTCGATCGCCTCGAGGCGAACCGGGCCTTCGCCGCGGGCGCCGGCCGCTCCGAGCTCCGTCAGCGTCCACGCCGATCTCGGGAGCACCAGCCACAGAGCTAGATCGCCGGCGGACCCGCTCACCGTCCGGCCGCCGGGCAGGTCCGCGGCAGCAAAG
>JAOTWP010000241.1 GCA_029862975.1 Acidobacteriota bacterium | reverse complement strand
CCGGAATGGACTGACTCGCAGTTCGTGTTCCTCGCCGCCGCCCTGCTGTCGATCATGTTCCCCCTCGGCGTGGCGATGCAGACCGTGTCCCGCAACCTGTTCCGGAAGACCAAGGACCTCTGGGACATGGAGGTCCTCACGAGCCCCAGCGTGACCCGCCGGATGGAGGATCTCGGCTGCGCGCAGCCGATCGGCGCGCCCGCGTTGGGGGAGGTCCACGCCGCGGAGCACTTCGATCGGGTTCGCAAGGCCGGCGAGTTCATGCACGCCGTCGACTACGAGCTCCAGATCCGCGCCCCCCACGTGCGCCGCTCGATCCAGGTCTACCGCGACGAGTACCGGATCGCGCGGGGCTTCATCCTGCCCTCCCTGATGCTGGCGCTGGTGCTGCCCTTCTGGGAGCCGGTGCCCGCGGGCCACGTCGGGAGCTTCCCCCTGATCAGCTTTCAGCTCTTCTTCCTGTGCGTGTTCTTCGCTGGCGTCGCGATGTACGCCTTCAAGGAGCGGGCCCGTCGCTACGCCGCGGAGCGCGTTCGCAGCTACATGACCGTCGAAGCCGAGGCGCGTCGTAGCGAGCGTAAGAGCGTCCAGCCCCTGGCGGCCGTCGGTTGAGACCGCCGGACCCGCGGGGCGGGGGGATACGGAACGTGGGCGACGCTTCGCGCCCGGCGCGCGGGTCGCGCCGTCGCCGCGCTCGCCGCCACCGCGCCGCCTTCACGATCATCGAGCTGATGCTGACGGTCGGCATCCTCGGGCTGCTCGCCACCCTTGCGATCCCGACCATGATCCGCTTCCAGCTCAAGGCGAAGGCGGCCGAGGGCCGGATCAACATCGCCGGGATCCGCGAGGCGGAAGAGGCCCACTTCGCCGAGGCGGGCGTCTACGCCAGCGCCCTGCCCGTCCTGCCCGTCGTGATCGGCCCGGTCCGACAGCCCTGGGTCCTGATGCCCGCCGACCCCCATGGCTTCAACGAGATCGGCTACGCGCCGGAAGGCGAGCTCTACTTCCAGTACGGTGTGACCATCAGCGGCGGGGGAAGCGCCTTCACGATCGAGGCCCGATCCGACATCGACGGGGATGGCGTCCACAACACCTGGGGATACGTGAAGCCTGTGCCCGGCACCAGCGCCGGGGTCGCCGGCCCCCTCGGCACCTGCCCCGCCACCGGGGTGATCGACCCGGATACCCGGGCGGCGAACCGCTTGAACCTCGTGGGCCCCTGCAGCGCCCAGTCGGGAGTCAGCGCGTACTAGGCCGCTCGGCAGGCGCCCCCGGCGCTGCGCCGTTAGCGTGTCTCCATGGAGCCTCCGGTCCGGCGCGGCCTGCGCCCCTCCCACGTCCTGCGCACGCTCCTGGCCCTCGGCGTCATCCCGACGGGGCTGGCGGCGGGCCTCGCGACGCTCTTCGTCAACCGCGACCGGCGCCGCGCTGTGAACCGCACCCTGGCGCACTGGGGGTCGCTCGGCACGCGGGCCGCGGGCATCCGGCTCGAGGTCGTGGGCCGCGAGCACCTCGAGCGACCCCGACCGGCCGTCTTCCTCATCAACCACCAGAGCGGGGTCGATCCGATCCTCATCTGCGCGCTCCTGCGCCGCGACTTCACGGCCGTCGCGAAGCGCGAGATCCGGCGGAACCCGCTGCTGGGCCCCGCCTTCGCGTTCGCCGGGGTCGCGTTCGTCGACCGCGCGGACCGTGCCCAGGCGATCCACGCCCTGGCTCCCGCCGTGGACGCCCTCGCCTCCGGGCTCTCCCTCGCGGTTGCGCCCGAGGGCACCCGCAGCTCCGGGGCCGCCGTTGGCCCCTTCAAGAAGGGCGCCTTCTGCATCGCCCTGGCCGCTCGGGCTCCGATCGTCCCGATCGTGATCCACAACGCCCGCGACGTGCTCCCGCGCCGCGCCTGGATCATGCGGCCCGCCACCGTTCGGGTGGCCGTACTGCCGCCGATTCCGACGCACGCCTGGAAGCTCGAGCGCCTCGACGACGAGATCGAGGCGGTGCGCGAGCTCTACCGGCGGACCCTGTCGGCCTGAGCGGGGGCACAGCCCTCCGCGCCGACGGGCGGGGAGCGCCCGGATCCCCTATCCCTTCCGGGCCCCCGGGTCCTCCGACGGAGATTCCATGGTCGCGGTGACGCCGCCGGGCGCCGAACTCGACGCGGCGCTGGCCCGCTTCGGGCACGCCGTCTTCCGCCCGGGGCAGCGGGAGGCGATCGACACGCTCCTCACCGCCGGGCGCCTGCTGCTGGTGGCGCCGACGGGAGGGGGCAAGAGCCTCACCTATCAGCTCCCGGCGAGCCTGCTGCCGGGCACGACCCTCGTCGTCTCGCCCCTCATCGCGCTCATGCAGGACCAGGTGGCGGCCCTCGAGCGATGCGGCGTCGCGGCGACGTTCCTGGCCTCGACGCTGGACGCTGCGGAGAACGCGCGGCGACTGCGCCGCGTCCGGGAGGGGGCGGTGTGTCTCGCCTACGTGGCGCCGGAGCGCCTCGCCCACGCCGGCTTCCGCGCCACTCTCGACGAGCTCGACTGCCCGCTGCTCGCCATCGACGAGGCCCACTGCATCAGCGAGTGGGGCCACGATTTCCGGCCCGAGTACCTCCAGCTTGGCGAACTCGTGAAGCGCTTCGAGGGCGCCCGGGTGCTGGCCTGCACCGCCACGGCCACCCCGGTGGTGCGCGACGAGATCGTCGAGCGCCTCGGGCTGCCGCCCGACACACCGCAGCTCGTGCACGGCTTCGCGCGCCCGAACCTCTCGCTGCGAGCGCGGAAGGTGCACGGGGCCCGGGAGCGGCGTGAAGCGGTGGACGCGGCGCTGGCCGAGGCGCTCGGCGCCCCGGGCGCCGGCCGGGGGATGGCCATCGTCTACTCGCCCACCCGCCGCCTCGCCGAGGAGGAGGCCGGGCGGCTCGCCGCCCTCGGCTGGCGCGGCCGCCCCTACCACGCGGGCCTCGCGGGTGGCACCCGCGACACCGCCCAGCGCGCCTTCACGGCCGGGGAGCTCGAGCTCGTCGTCGCGACCAACGCCTTCGGTATGGGGATCGACCGCCCGGACGTGCGCGCCGTCGTGCACCTGGGCCCGCCCGCCTCGATCGAGTCCTACTACCAGGAGGTGGGCCGCGCCGGCCGCGACGGCGCGCCGGCCCTGGGACTCCTGCTCCACGCGTCGAGCGATCTGCCCCTGCGCCTGCGCCTCATCGAGAGCGGCGGCGACGAGGGGCCACCGGCTCCGGAGGTGGTCGAGCACAAGAAGAACCTCTTCCTCGAGCTGCTGCGCTGGGCCAACGGCGGGAGCTGCCGGCACGACGCCATCCTCCGCTACTTCGGCGACGAGGAGGAGACGCTGGCGGGCTGCGGCGTCTGCGACGTCTGCACCCGGCTCGGAGGCGACGACGGCGGCGGCCAGGACCCGGAGGAGGTGACCCTCGTCGTCCGCAAGGCCCTGTCGGCGGTCGCGCGGATCGACCGGCGCTACGGCATCCGCGCCGCCCTCGCGCTGCTCCTGGGCGCCGACGACGAGCGCCTCGTCCGCTCCGGCCTCGACCGGACGAAAACCTTCGGCGCGCTCTCGGACCGC
>JAOTWP010000240.1 GCA_029862975.1 Acidobacteriota bacterium | reverse complement strand
AGGTATGCCTCGGGGTACATTCCGCTCGCTCCTCTCCTCGTCTAGAAGCGCCCGCCGGAGGGCGCCCCGGGAAGCCTCTAGTCTACGCGACTCGGGACCGGCGGTAGAACGGCAGCGCGACGACCTCGGCGGCCAGGCGACGGCCTCGCACGTCGATCTCGAAGCGGCGTCCCGGCTCGGCCCACGAGGGCTCGAGGTACGCCATCCCCAGGGCCCGCTCGAGGGTCGGGCTGAACGTCCCGCTCGTGACCCGGCCGATCCTGCCGCCGTCGCCGAAGGCGGCGCACCCCTCGCGGGCGATTCCCCGCTCCCGGACCTCGAAGCCGGCCAGCTTCTTGCGCGGCGGGGCCTCGCGGGCGGCAAGCAGCGCCTCGCGGCCGACGAAGTCGCCGGCCTCCATCTTGACGGTCCAGCCCAGACCCGCCTCCCAGGCGTTGGTCTCGTCGTCGAGCTCGTGGCCGTAGAGGGCCATCCCGGCCTCCAGGCGCAGCGTGTCCCGCGCCCCCAGCCCCGCCGGCCGGAGCCCGTCGCCGGCGCCCGCGGCCAGCAGCGCCGCCCACAGCCCGGGCGCGTGCTCCGGAGCGACGTAGAGCTCGAAGCCGTCCTCCCCGGTGTAGCCCGTCCGCGAGATGAGCGAGCGCGCCCCCGCGACCTCGCCGTCCTGGAATCCGTAGTAGCGGATCGCGTCGAGCTCGGTCGCGGTGAGCCGCTGGAGGATGGCCGGCGCCGCCGGTCCCTGGAGAGCGATCAGCGCGTAGCGCTGCGACACGTCGTCCACCTCCACGCCCCCGGGAGCGTGGCGCCGGATCCACTGCAGGTCCTTCGTCCGGTTGGCCGCGTTGACCACCAGCAGGAACTCGTCGTCCCCCAGCCGGTACACCAGGAGGTCGTCGACGTACGTGCCGGCGGGGGTGAGCAGCGCGCTGTAGTGCGCCCGCCCCGGCCGCAGCCGCGCGACATCGTTGGGCGTGAGGTGCTGCAGGAAGGCCTCGGCGCCGGGGCCGGCGACCCGGACCTCGCCCATGTGGGACACGTCGAAGAGCCCGGCGGCCGTGCGCACCGCCCGGTGCTCGTCCATGACCCCCGTGTACTGAACCGGCATCTCCCAGCCGGCGAACGGCACCATCCGGCCGCCGGCCGCCAGATGGGCCTCGTGGAGCGGGGTGCGCTCGAGCTGCTCGCTCGTCATGCCGCGACTATACCGAAGTGCCGGACTCCAGCCGGACCCCCAGCCGGACCCCGGCCGGACCCCAGCCGGACCCCGGCCGGACCGCAGGCCCGGACCCCGGGCCGGACCCCCAAAAGGCGGGCCCCCGGGCCGGACCCCCAAGGCCGGACCCCCGCGCCGGACCCCAAGACCGGGCCCCCGCGCCGGACCCCAAGGCCGGACCCCCGCGCCGGACCTCCCGGCCGGACCCCAAGGCCGGACTCCAAGGCCGGACCCTCGAGGCCGGCCCCGAAGGGCCGGACCCGGGCCGCGGCAGGTCCCGGAATCGCCCCGGACGCTGCGCGGACGCTGCGTATAAGTTCCTCCGAGCCGGAGACTTAGCGGTCCCGGGCCGGACCCCGGGGCCGGTCGCGGCGCGCGCGCTGCGGAAAAGCGTCGGCGGCAGGCGCGGGTCCGCCGGGTATTATCGTAACAATCCGCGAGAACTTCTGAAAAGAAGCCACTTACTCGACTCCCCGCCGGCTCGTGGCCCGCTCGGGGCGCCGCCGGACCGAATCGGGCTGCGGCGGCCTGAGCCCGAGTTTTGCACAGAGTTTTCCACAGCCCGGCCAGGGCCGATCTCGTTGGCGGGCCGGCAACTTGCCCGGATTCCCGGCCCGCGGCCACGCGCTCTCCGGCCCGCCGCCGCCGGCGTGTCGACTCCGCGCCGGACGACCCGCGAGGCGAGCGGGCGAGAGCTCGGCGGCTACTCCTGGAGCCGCCAGCTGCAGCTCTCCCGGAGGAGGCGCTTCTGGGCGTTGACCGACGCCTCGTCGGCGGCGGGCGCGACGCGCTCGTAGCGGCCGTCGGGCCGCAGCCGGCGCGCCTTCTTGTTGTCCGCCACGAGGAGCCCCAGGACGTCGTCGCGCAGCGCGGCGAGGAGGTCGGGATGGCGGACCGGGAACAGCGTCTCCACCCGGCCGTCGAGGTTGCGGGGCATCAGATCGGCGCTGCCCAGCAGCAGCTCCTCCTCGCCGCCGTTGTGGAAGTAGTACATCCGGGCGTGCTCCAGGAAGCGGCCGACGACCGAGATCACCCGGATCGTCTCGCTCACGCCCGGCACTCCCGGCCGCAGGCAGCAGATGCCGCGGACCTGGAGATCGATCCGCACGCCGGCGCGCGAGGCCTTGTAGAGGGCCTTGATGCAGGCCGCGTCGACGAGCGCGTTCATCTTGAACACGATGTAGCCGCTCCCCGACTCCTGGTGGCACTTCACTTCGCGCTCGATCCGCCGCAGCAGCGCCTCGCGCATGCCGTGGGGCGCCACGATCAGCTCGCGGTAGTGGCGCTTGCCCTCGTAGCCGGTGAGGGCGTTGAAGAGATCGGCGACGTCCTCGCCGAAGCTCGGGTCGTCGGTGAAGTACCCCAGGTCGGTGTACTGCTTGGCGGTGATGGGGTTGTAGTTGCCGGTGCCGAGGTGGAGGTAGCGGCGCAGGCCGTCCTCCTCGCGCCGCACCACCATGCACAGCTTGGCGTGGGTCTTGAGCCCGACGACCCCGTAGACGACGTGCACGCCGGCCTGCTCGAGGGCGCGCGCCCAGACGATGTTGCGCTCCTCGTCGAACCGCGCCTTGAGCTCGACGAGCGCGGAGACCTGCTTGCCGTTCTGGCGCGCCTGCATCAAGGCCCGCACGACCGGAGAGTTGGCGCCGACCCGGTAGAGGGTCTGCTTGATCGCCACGACGTGCGGGTCGTGGGCCGCTTCCTCGAGAAAGCGCACCACCGGCTGGAAGCTGTCGTAGGGATGGTAGAGCACGACGTCGCGCCGCTTCACGACCGAGAAGACCGACTCCTCCGCCGCGAAGGCCGGGTGCACGACCGGCTGGAACGGGGGGTCCTTCAGGTCCGGCCGGTCGAGCGCGGCGATCTCGCCCAGCCCGGCGAGACCGAGCGGGGCCGCCGCCGTGAAGACCTGGAACGGCTGCAGCCCGAGGTTGTGGACCAGCACCTCGCGCGTCCGGGCGGGAGCTTCCTCGGCCACCTCGAGCCGGACGGCCGAACCGAAGTGGCGCTGCTCGACGACCTCCGCCATCGCCTTGAGGAGATCGCTCGCCTCGTCCTCCTCGATGTCGAAATCGGCGTCGCGGGTGACGCGGAACGTCACGGCCTCGCGCACCTCGAGCCCGGGGAAGAGCAGGTCGAGGTTGTCCGCCACCACGGCCTCCGTCCACACCAGGCGCTGGAGCGGGCCCCGCGCGAGGCCTCCGCCCGCGCCGTCCGCGCCATCCGGGACGGCCAGCAGCCGGGGCAGGCTCGCCGGCACCTTGACGCGGGCGAAACGCTCGCTCTGCGTCTCGTCGACGACCGTGACGGCCAGGTTGAGCGACAGGTTGGAGATGTGCGGGAAAGGATGCCAGGGATCGAAGGCCAGC
>JAOTWP010000095.1 GCA_029862975.1 Acidobacteriota bacterium | reverse complement strand
GCGGGAAGCCGGGCGCGGGGTAGCAATGGATCTTGAGGACGGCGTGGCGCTCGCCGCGGTGCTCGACGAGGACGTGGTCGCGGCCGTCCGCGAGGACCTGCACGCACTCGAGCCGGCCGAGGTTGCAGAGGTCGAAGAGGCCCGCCTCGACGTGCAGCCAGCGGCCGCGCCCGAGGCCGCCTCCAGGCCCCTGCCCGTCGCGCTCGCGCATATGCGCTCTGAGACGTCTCGGGGAGACTTCTGTTCCGCACGGCCGCACTCCTCGAAGTATACCAGAATTACGGAGTTCCGGAATTATCCTGTGAGTAGGGTGGGAGGGTGGCGACGAGCAAGAGGGGGAAGAAGCCCGGTGGGAAGCCCGCCGCCGGGCTCGCCGGCCGCCCGGAGCTGGGGCCGCGCGGCGGCCACACCACGCGCAAGGACGGGCGGGTCAAGAAGACCGTCTGGCTGCACGAGGACGAAGCGGAATCGGTGCGCGACGCCGCCTACGAGCAGTACCGCAGCGAGGCTTCGATCATCCGCGAGGCCATCCGCAAGTACCTCCACATCGAGGACTGAGGCTCAGAACCGCAGCAGCATCGCCGCCCAGTGGAAGCCGGCCCCGAAGGAGGTCAGGAGCACGAGGTCTCCGGGTCGGAAGCGCCCCTGCTCGCGGGCCTGGGTGAGGGCCAGGGGGATCGAAGCGGAGCCGGTGTTGCCGTAGAGGCGGATGTTGCTGAACATCTTCTCGGCCGGCAGCCCGAGGCGGCGGGCGACGGCGTCGAGGATCCGGCGGTTGGCCTGGTGGGGCACGACGAGGGCCACGTCCGCGAGCCCCACGCCGGCCTGCTCGAGGACGGTCGTCGCCGCTTCGCTCATGCGCCGGACGGCCTCGCGGAAGACCTCGCGGCCGTGCATCACGACCTTCTGGTGCAGTCCGGCCCGGGCCGCTTCGAGGCTGAACGGGACGCGGGTGCCGCCCGCCTCGAGACCGAGGATGCCGGCCTTGTTGCCGTCGGTGCCGGCGGTGGCGGCGAGGATCCGGGCGGCCCGCGCGCCGGGGCCGACGACGACCGCCCCCGCGGCGTCGCCGAAGAGCACGCAGGTCTCGCGGTCCTCCCAGCTCATGAGGCGCGAGATGAGCTCGACGGCGGCGACGAGGATCTTCTTGCCGCCTTCGCGGGCCCGCGAGCGGGCCACGTCCACGGCCAGGAGGAAGCCGGCGCAGCCGCTGCCGGCCATGTCGAAGGCCGGAATCTCGCGCGCTCCGAGGCGATCCTGCACGAACGCCGCCGTGTCCGGGCTGTACATCTCCGGCGTGTCCGTGGCGAGGATGATCTCGTCGATCTGCCGGGCCGCGAGCCCGGCGTCGGCCAGCGCGCGCTCGGCGGCCGCCACCGCGAAGTCGACGCTGGTCTCGCCGGGCGCGGCGAACCGGCGCTCCTCGATGCCGGTGCGGCTGACGATCCACTCGTCGGAGGTGTCGACGCGGGCGGCCCAGTCGGCGTTCGTCATGACGCGCTCGGGGGCGTAGGCGCCGAGGCCGAGGATGCCGATGGACTCCGCCGTCAACCGGGTCGCCTCGCTCGTCGCGGCGCCCGGCCGCCGGCGGCCGTCGGATCGCCCGCGATGGACAGGCGTGGGCTCATGGTCGGTCGCAGACTGTAGCACCACATCCCTCCGGGGCGCGCCTGCGCGGCCCCTCGGCGGGGGCTGACCGGGGGCTCGCAGCCTGTGGTATATTGCCTGCATAAGCTGCTGGTACGAAGGAACTTGTCCGGAGAGACGGGGTCTGGCGGCCGGCGCGACAAGGTGGATGGAAGAGTAGATGGCCAAGAAGACGACAATATCGACCGAGGTCGAGATCTTCGGCGCCGTCTACCCTGTTCGAAGTGACAGAGACCCCGAGAGCCTGCAGGAGCTGGCGAGCCTCGTCGACAAGAAGATGCGGGAGATCTCGCGTCAGGTGCAGACCGTCGACACGGGCAAGATCGCGGTTCTGGCGGCCCTCAACTTCGCGGACGAACTAGTCCAATGCCGGCAGCGGCAGGAAGGGGACTGGGGAAACGTACAGGAAACGGTGACGGCTCTGGCCGAGGATCTCGGCAACGCACTTCAGGAATAGCAGCGGTACGACGGAGCGGTCCCGAGCACTGAAAGATATGAACAGGCATCCCCTGCGTGGTTTGTGATGAGTCGACACGTCCTAGAGCCTACCCCAAAGTCTAGGGAGCCTCGCTTCCGCGAGCCCGAGCCAGCCCCGCCCGACGGGGACGCTGACGGCCCGTAGAGAGGGCACCCACCTGGTACAAGCCCGGTTCTAGACTTCCGACTCACACGGCCAACGCGGGGGGTGCACGTTCTTCCCCAGGCCGGCCCTGCGGCTCCGATGAGGAGGCCGAACAGTGGAACAGGCGATGCTTTTTGCGGTAGCCGCGGGCGGGTTGATCGTCGTCCTCGTGACCTGGTGGTGGCTGGCCCGGCGCGGCGTCGAGCGGGCCCGGACCGAGGCCGAGAGCCGGGCGAAGGAGATCGTCCGGCAGGCCGAGCGCGACGCGGAGTCGAGGTTGCGCGAGGCCGACGTCGCGGCGAAGGAGAAGCTGCTGCAGGCGCGCACCGAGTTCGAGAAGGTCTCGCGCACCAGGCGTGGCGAGCTCGAGGCCCACGAGAGCCGGATCGCCCAGCGTGAGGACAAGCTCGATCGGCGCGAAGAGGATGCTCGCTCCAAGGAGAAGGACGTCGAGGCCCGCGAGCGCGCCCTCGCCAAGAAGGAGCGGCGGCTCGAGACCCGGCACGAGGAGCTCGAGCAGCTCTACGAGGACCAGAGGACGAGGCTCGAGCAGATCTCCGGCCTGACGGCGCATCAGGCCGCCGGGGAGCTGCGCCAGTCGATGGAGAACGACGCGCGAATGGAAGCGGCGCACCTCGTCAAGCGCATCGAGGACGAGGCGCGGGAGAAGGCCGACCGCGAGGCCCAGCGCATCATCGGCACCGCCATCCAGCGCTCGGCCTCGGACTACATCGCGGAGACCACCATCTCGGTGGTCCACTTGCCCAGCGACGACATGAAGGGGCGGGTGATCGGCCGCGAGGGCCGCAACATCCGGGCTCTGGAGCTGGCGACCGGCGTGGACCTCATCGTCGACGACACCCCGGAGGCCGTGATCCTCTCCGGCTTCGATCCCTACCGGCGCGAGATCGCCCGCGTCGCGCTCGAGCGCCTCGTCAAGGACGGCCGCATCCACCCGGCCCGCATCGAGGAGGTCGTCGAGAAGGTCAAGGACGAGTTCGACAAGAGAGTGCGCCAGGAGGGCGAGGCCGCCCTGCTCGAGCTCAACATCCCCAACGTGCACGCCGAGCTGGTCAGGCTGCTCGGCCGCCTGCGCTACCGCACCTCGTACGGCCAGAACGTGCTGCAGCACTCCAAGGAGGTCGCCTTCCTCGCCGCCACCATGGCGGGGGAGCTCAAGGCCAACGTGCCGATCGCCAAGCGGGCGGGCCTGTTCCACGACGTCGGCAAGGCCGTCGACCGCGAGATGGAGGGCACGCACCTCGAGATCGGCATCGACCTGCTGCGCAGGTACGGCGAGACCGAGGAGGTGATCCACGGGATGGCCTGTCACCACGGCGACTACGATCCCGAGTCGGTCGAGGCGGTGCTCGTGACGGCGGCGGACGCGCTGTCCGCGGCGCGCCCGGGCGCCCGGCGCGAGGTGCTCGAGACCTACGTCAAGCGGCTCGAGAAGCTCGAGGAGATCGCGGGCAGCTTCAAGGGGGTGCAGAAGACCTACGCGATCCAGGCCGGCCGGGAGGTGCGCGTCATCGCGGACTGCAAGCGCATCAGCGACGAGCAGGCCATCTGGCTGTCGAAGGACATCGCCAAGAAGGTCGAGGCCGAGCTCACCTACCCCGGTCAGATCAAGATCACGGTGATCCGCGAGAACCGCGCCGTCGAGTACGCCAAGTGATCGTCCTCTTCGTGGGCGACGTGGTGGGCCGGCCGGGGCGGCGCGCGCTGGCCGCCCTGCTGCCCCGCCTCGTCGACGCCCACGAGGTCGACTACGTGGTGGTCAACGTCGAGAACTCGGCCGGCGGCTTCGGCGTGACGCCGGCGGTGATGAGCGAGCTCGAAGAGCTCGGCGTCCATTGCTACACGAGCGGCAACCACATCTGGGACAAGAAGGAAGGCCTCGCCCTGCTCGACTCGGAGCCCCGGCTGCTGCGGCCCGCGAACTACCCGGAAGGGGCGCCCGGCTCGGGACTTCACGTCGGCGAGACGGCCGCCGGGATCAAGGTGGCGACCTTGAACCTCGAGGGACGGGTCTTCATGAAGGCGCTCGAATGCCCCTTCCGGGTCGCCGAGCGCCTGCTCGCCGGCCTGCCGCGGGACGTCCGGGTCGTCATCGTCGACTTCCACTGCGAGGCGACGAGCGAGAAGCAGGCGCTGGGGTTCTTCCTCGACGGCAAGGTCAGCGCCGTGCTGGGCACCCACACCCACGCGCCGACGGCCGACGAGCGCGTCCTGCCCGGCGGCACGGCCTTCCAGACGGACGTCGGGATGACCGGGCCCTACGAATCGGTCATCGGCATGAAGCACGACAAGGTGCTGCGAAGGTTCCTGACCCAGCTGCCGTCGGCCTTCGAGGTCGCCAAGCGCGACGTGCGGCTGGCGGGAATCCTCATCGAAGTGGACGAGGCGACCGGGAAGGCGCGCTCGGTCGAGCGCCTGTTGATTCCTCATGAGAGCTGAGCGGCCCACCATCGAGCAGCTGCGGCGCGCCCCGGGCAGGAAGCCCGTGTCGGTCATCATCACGACCTTCAACGAGGAGGTGAACATCGGCGAGTGCATCGAGTCGGTGCTGTGGGCCGACGAGATCCTCGTCGTCGATTCCTTCTCCACCGACCGCACCGTCGAGATCGCGCGGACCTACCCCGTCAAGCTGCTGCAGCGCGAGTACTTCGGCTCGGCGGCGCAAAAGAACTGGTCGCTCGACCGCGTCGCGCACGACTGGGTGATGATCCTCGACGCGGACGAGCGGGTGCAGCAGCAGCTGGCCGCGGAGATCCTCCGGCTCCTGGCCGGCGAGCCCAAGGCGCTCGGCTACTACGTGCGGCGCCGCAACATCGTCTTCGATCGCGAGATCAAGCACTCGGGCTGGTCGACCGACAAGGTGATCCGGCTCTTCCATCGCGCCCACGGGCGCTACCCGAACCGCCGGGTGCACGCCGACGTGGACATCGAGGGCGACGTGCCGATCTTGAAGCACACGCTGCGGCACTACACCTACCGCTCGCTCCAGCAGTACATCGAGAAGCTCATGAACTACGCCGAGTGGGGCGCCGCGCAGGCCTTCCGCGAGGGGCGCAGGGCCGGGCTCGTCGAGCTGGGGATACGCCCGCTCTACCGCTTCCTCCGCACCTACGTTCTCCAGCTCGGCTTCCTCGACGGGCTCCACGGCATCGTCGTCTGCGGCCTCCAGGCCTACGGGACGTTCCTCAAGTACGTCATGCTCTGGGACTACCGGGTCCGCGAGCGCAAGGGCGAAGAGCTCAACCTCCCGGCCTTCGACGAAGACGAGAAGACCTGGGAGCGGCCCGGCTGAGCCGCTCTCTGATGACCGTCATCACAGAAGCGGACGGTACGCTGGCCACCGCGTTTCCAGGGGTTCCCTGATGGCGTTGGACATCGCGCTGATCGGCGCCGCGGGTCGACCGGAAGACGGCATCCAGATCGCCGTTGAACCGCACCACCGTCTGATGAGTCTATCGAGGGAAGCGGACCTGCCCTTGCTTGGCCGGATGGAGGACTACTACGACGACGTGGACTTCGGCGCCACTGAGTTGGAGGATCTCCTTCGGGAAAGTTGCGCCGCGGTTTGCCGGTCGTACGAGGACGAGGAACTCTTGGAGATCTTGCTTGGTCTCCAGCGTTTGATCTGCGCTGCACTGCGCAGGAACACCGGGTTGGCTGTGATCGCGGATTGAGCGTACGGGTACCGCAACAACGGCCGAGCGCCAATGGTGGCCGGTTCAAGTACACGAGCAAGGATGGTAGGGCTTTTCGCAACAAAGGAGGGAGACTCCCGGATGTCGGCGACTACCTCGAGTACACAGTCGACACACCCGGAGGATCCAATCGCGCCCGCCGGAGAATCGTCCTAGTCTAGATCAACCGATTCGAGACAAGCTCAGCGACACTGCTCTCGCCAAGTCACTCGAAGAGGGTTGGCGGCCGGAGCGCGACGTTGACTCCCCCAACCTGTCGTTCTTCTCGACTCAGCTCTTGGCCGCGCGAATCGAACAGGAGCTGGGGGAGCTTTTCACGCGGCCGCTCGAGCGTCGCCGCGAAGACGAGCGCTCCCGGCAGGTGCGGGAGGCCGAGGGTCCGCTCGCCGGGTCGGAGCGCGATCCGGTAGCGGAAGAGGTAGGCGTACTCGTAGGGGAGGTCGGCGCCGCTCTCGTCGTGGAGGTGGGTGGCGAGCCAGGCGATGCGGTGGTCGCGGAGGAAGCCGCCCCCGGGGCGGGACCATTGCCGGTGCCGGAGCCCCGGGCGGGTGCCCTTGAAGCGGCCGATGACGCCGTCCCAGGCGTCGATCTCGAGGTGGACGGCTCGGGCAGCGAGGCGGAAGGAAGCGCGCCGGCGCCGGTCGGTGGTGGCGGCCAGGAGGTAGAGGCTCGTCCCCTCGCCGCACCAGGAGAGCGTCTGCCCGGAGCAGCGCAGCGCGTTGTCGCCGCCCGCCGGGCCGAGGGTGAACGGCACCGCTCCGGCCTGGAGCGCCGGCGGCCAGAGCTCGGAGGGAATCCGGTGCGAAGGGACCCGGGGCGAAGCAACCCGGGGCGAAGGAACCGGGTGAGGCGGGGCCGGTGGCTCTCCCTGGGCCGACGTGGCGCGGGCGTCGAAAGCCAGGGGCAGGGGCTCGAAGGCCACCGGCGCGAGCCGCGCGGCCGGCGGCGCGAGCTCCACGGCGAGGGTGGCGAGGCCGTAGGGAGGGAGATCGAGGTCCTCCGGGTCGGTCGGGACGGTGTCCAGGTCGTCTTCGCAGCCGGTCAGGCGGCGGACGGAGCGCAGGCCGGTGGGCGCCGTCAGGATTGGGCCTTCGCACCCGACTCCGGCGCTCTCTTGCAGCCGGACCACCAGTTCGCTTCCTGCTTCGCGCCGCTTGATCGCGCGAGCCACGACGCCGCAACTGACTTCAAGTAGGGAGATCGCCTTGCCGAGCGGTCCGGGATGGCGGGCCACGGCGAAGGCTCGCGGGGGGCTCGTGAAGCGGCTGGCGTGCTCTTCGGTTTCGCCGGGGTCGCGGTGGGGGAGGAGCGCGTAGCGCAGGGCGTGGCGGCCGTGGTCCTGGACGCCCTGGTGGCGGAACTTGCGCCAGACGCGGGGCGAGCGCAGGAGGCTGAGCCTCAGGGTCCGGGGGTCCGGGTGGTCCCAACCGGCCTGGCCCGCAGCGATCAGCGCCAGTGGCAGGGGGCCGGCGCCGCGCTCGGCCGGCGCCGCCCAGAGGCCGGGGACCTCGTACTTGGCCGGCGTGTTGACGCCGCGGCGGATCGTGCCGCAGCCGAGCCCGTAGATCGCCTCGGGAGAATCGACGGGCTGCCGCAGCGCCACCTTGAGCAGACGGCCGCGGGTGCGCCAGTCGACGTCGTGCTCGATCTCGATACGGCGTCCGGCGTCGCCGGCAGCGAGGGTGATCCGTTGCCGGTAGGTCGAGCCCGCAAAGCGCCGGCGGATCTCGACGACGGCGCGCACCGGTCCGCTCTCGAGGAGGGCCACCCGCGGCCGGCCGCCCACCGGCGAGGGCGGGGCGCTCACGTCCCGGTAGCGGATCTCCCAGGCGGGCCAGCGCGCCGAGCGATCGGGCAGGAGCTCGAGGCCAAGCGGCGCGGCGAGCAGCTCGGCGCCGGAGCGTCGATCCACGAGGCTCGAGATCGCGCCGGCCCCGTCGACCGCAAGCTCGAAGGTACCGTTGGCCAGCCGAGTGCTGCCCGCGTCGACCGTAGACACGAAGGCACCGTCGGCCAGCCGAGTGCCGTCCGCGTCGGCCGCGAAGGCACCGCCGGCCAGCCGACTGCCGTCCGCGCCGACCGCCAGCTCGAACGCACCGCCGGCCAGCCGACTCCCGTCCGCGTCGACCGTCGTCTCGAAGGCACCGTCGGCCAGCCGATTGCCGCCCGCGTTCTCTTCCTTACCTGGAGTCTTTTCCCTGCCGGCAGGCCGCAGACGCCACACCGACAGCCCCAACGCGGGCAGTGGCGGCGCGAAGACGAACCGCAGGCGCTCCGCGTCGTGCTCGAGCACCTGGACCGGCAGCACGTCTCCCTCCGGTCCCACGGCCTCGACAAGGAGCGGCGCGCCCGGCCACTCGACCTCGGCTTCGACGACGTCGCAGCGGGCGTGCTCGAGGGGGTTGAAGACGACGACCGGGAGTCCGGGTCCCCGGGTGTCGAGCCGGGCCGCCACGGCGGCGAGCGCGTCGTCGAGCACGGTGTCGAACTGATTCAGGGACGCGAGCTGGTCGTTCCAGGTGAACCGGTAGGCCTCCGGGATGCTCGTCCCCGTCAGGTCGTCGTGCATCTGATGCCACAGGAAGCGTCGCCAGGCCTCGCCGAGCATTGCCGCGGGGTACTCCATGACGCCCAGCCAGCTCGCGAGCGCGGCGGCCCGCTCCGCTTCGCCGGCACGGGTCTCGCAGGCCCGGTTCCAGCGCTTGGCGGCGGCCTGGGAGGTCCAGCAGCCGGTGCCGTGGGTCGGAAGCAACAGCTCGCCGCGGTGCTCGGGAAGCCGGGCGGCCTGGTCCGCCGTGAGGGTCCGGAAGAGCGCGTCCGAGGAGGTCTGGATCACCCGGATCGGTCCGTCTCCGGCGACGCTGCGCTCGATCCACGCGAGGGACTCCTCGCCCAGCCGGCCGCCGCGGTCGCCCAGCCCGACGTACATGAGCGCGACCCGCAGGCCGCTCGCCGCGAACTGGCGCTCCATGCGCTCGCGCCAGCGCTCGGCGTGGCTCAGGTCCTCGTGCAGGCCCTCGCCGTAGCCCTCGGGGCGCAGCGCCGCGACGACTCCCTGGCCGTCGGGGCCGAGCCAGCGGCCCAGATCGAAGGGCAGCTCGGCGGGAGCGCCCCAGTTGCCGAACTTCTGGGACGAGAAGCCGCGCAGGCCGCAGTGCGCGGCGATCGACGGCAGGGCGTGGCCGAAGCCGAAGCAGTCGGGCAGGAAGAGGTCGCCGCTCGCCGTGCCGAGCTTCTCGGCGAACCAGCGCTGGGCGTAGAGGATGTGGCGCACGAGCGACTCGGGCGCCACGCAGTTGACGTCCGGCGCGTCGAGCATCGCGCCGGCCGGGCGCCAGCTGCCGCGCGCCACGAGCTGGCGCAGGCGCTCGAAGTCCGCCGGGTAGTATTCCTCGACCAGGCGGTAGCGGAAGGCGCCCTCGAAGGAGAGGATCCGCTCCGGGTGCGCTTCGAAGAGCGCGAAGTTGCCCTTCAGGGTGGCCGGCAGGAAGTCCCGGATCGTGTCCCGGACCGTCCACCGCCACTGGGTGTCGAGGTGGACGGTGTAGACGAGGAACACGGTCGGCCGAGCTTCGAGGTCGGACCCTCTAACGGATCCCGCCATCGGCGCCGCAACCGGTGGATCCGGGGCTTTCAAGGCGCGTGCAGTCTATTAGAATCGGCCGACCCTTCACGGCGCTCGCCGCGTCGAGCGGAGCGCGAGAAAGGCCTTGCCCATGCGACGAGTCCCCCGGATCTCCGCCCTCCTCCTGCTCCTGCCCCTGGCGGCCGCCCGGGCGCAGGACGCCCCCACCCTCGTGCTGAGCGCCGGGGTCTTCGATACCGCGGCCTGGACGGGCGACAAGGGAGACTTCGAAGCCATCGAGGCCGGGGTGGCGCTGCACGGCACGCCGCGGGTCTGGGGGGTCGGGCCGTGGGGGGGGATCGCGGCCAACGACGACGGCGCCTTCTGGATCTCGCTGGGCGTCCGGCGTCCCTTCGCCCTGCGCCGCTGCTGGCACGCCGGCCCCGCCTGGGCCGTCGCCTACTACGACCGGGGGGACGGCAAGGACCTCGGCCACGAGATCGAGTTCCACACCGGTCTCGAGATCTTCTGCCGCGGCGACAGCGGCCGCAGCCTCGGCATCGAGTTCTACCACCTCTCGAACGCCGGCCTCTCGGACGTCAACCCGGGGGTGAACTCCCTCGTCGTCACCTACGGGATTCCCCTCGGGCGCTGAGCCGGCAAGCGCGGCCTGCCGGGCCTGCCGGGTCCGGCGGTCTACCAGGTCTTCCAGGGCACCCGGCCGGTCTTCCACACCTCGTTGAGGTGCAGGTAGTCGCGGTAGGTGTCCATGGGGTACCAGTAGCCCAGGTGGGGGTAGACGGCCAGCTGCCGGTCGCGGGCGAGGTTGCGCAGGGGGTCGAGCTCGAGCAGCAGCGACGGGTCGTCGCCCAGGTAGTCGAAGATCCGGCGCTCGAAGGCGAAGAAGCCGCCGGAGACGAAGCCCTCCGCCACGGTGGGCTTTTCGTTGAACTCGACGGCGACGCCGTCGGCCACCTCCATCTCGCCGTAGCGCGAGGTCGGGTGGACGCCGGTGACGGTGGCGATGCGGCTCTTCGCGGCGTGGTAGGCGAGCAGCTCGTCGATGTCGACGTTGCCGACCGCGTCCCCGTAGGTGAAGAGGAAGGTGTCCGTGTCGATGTAGTCGCGGACCCGCCGCAGGCGGCCGCCGGTGCCGGTCGCCTCGCCGGTCTCGGCGCAGGTGATGCGCCAGTCCTCCGTGCCCACGTCGTTGTGGAACTCGGGCGCGGAGCCGTCCATGCGGACGGTGAAGTCCTGCATCATCTCGTGGAAGCGCAGGAAGTACTGCTTGATCATCCACCCCTTGTAGCCGAGGCAGAGGATGAACCGCTTGAAGCCGTGCTGGCCGTAGATCTTCATGATGTGCCAGAGGATGGGCATGCCGCCGATCTCGACCATCGGCTTGGGGCGGTACTCGGTCTCCTCGCGCAGCCGGGTGCCCTGGCCGCCGCACAGGATCACCACCGGCATGTCGGCCTTCGCGAATCGGGAATGGCTCATTCGGGACTCCAGGACGGGGGCTCGGGGACGGGGCGGACCGCGCGGGGTCGAAGGGCGGCCCGACGCGCTTGCGACGGCTGCCGACACTACCACGGAGAGGGGCTCGCGCCGCCGCGGCCCGCGGGCCTCCGGAGGGCCGCCGAACGAGCCTTGCCGCCGGTCCGGGGTGCTACCATCCGTGCGGTCCCCGCGGTCGGGGACGGCCCATCGCGATGTCCGAGAAGGGGATCATCCTCGCCGGCGGCGCCGGCACGCGCCTGCTGCCCCTGACGCTTTCCGTCAGCAAGCAGCTGCTGCCCGTCTACGACAAGCCGATGATCCACTACCCGCTGTCGACGCTGATGCTGGCGGGGATCCGGGAGATCCTCGTCGTGACGACGCCGCGCGACCGCCCGGCGTTCGAGGCGGTGCTGGGCGACGGCCGGAAGTGGGGGCTCGAGCTCGCCTACGCCGTCCAGGAGCGGCCGGAGGGGATCGCCCAGGCGTTCCTGATCGGCGAGGAGTTCATCGCCGGCGGCCGCGCGGCCCTCATCCTCGGCGACAACATCTTCTACGGCGAGGGCTTCTCCCGCAAGCTCCAGTCGGCGGCGCGGCGCGAAGCCGGGGCGACCGTCTTCGGCTACTACGTGCGCGATCCGCGCGCCTACGGCGTCGTGTCCTTCGACGCCGCGGGCCGGGCGACCGACATCGAGGAGAAGCCGGCCGCGCCGCGCTCGCACTACGCCGTGACGGGGCTCTATTTCTACGACGAGCGGGTGGTGGAGATCGCCAGGTCGCTCGTGCCGTCGGCGCGCGGCGAGCTCGAGATCACGGACGTCAACCGCGACTACCTGGCGCGCGGCGCCCTGGCCGTGGAGATCCTCTCGCGCGGCACGGCGTGGCTCGACACGGGGACCCACGAGTCCCTCCTCGACGCGGCGAACTTCGTGCAGGTGATCGAGCAGCGCCAGGGCCTCAAGATCGCCTGTCCCGAGGAGATCGCGTTCCGGATGGGCTTCATCGACGGCGCGCGGCTCGCGGCGCTGGCCGCCGAGTTCGGCGCCAGCGCCTACGGCGACTACCTGCGGCAGGTCCTCGCGGAATCGTGAGCTTCACGATCGAGCCGCTGGCCGCGCTGCCGGAGCTGCGGGTGATCACCCCGCGGGCGTTTCCCGACGAGCGCGGCGAGTTCTACGAGTCCTGGCACGCCGACAAGCTGGCGCGGCTCGGCTTTGCCGAGACCTTCGTCCAGGACAACCATTCCGCGTCCGCCCGCGGAGTGCTGCGCGGCCTCCACTACCAGCTGCCTCCCGCGGCCCAGGGCAAGCTGGTGCGCGCCGTCGTCGGGGAGGTGTTCGACGTGGCGGTGGACGTTCGCCGCTCGTCGCCGACGCTCGGCCGCTGGGCGAGCCGCCGGCTGTCGGCCGCCAACCGCGAGATGCTGTGGATCCCCCCCGGCTTCGCGCACGGCTTCTACGTGCCCGGGGAGGCGGCGGTGGTCGTCTACAAGTGCACCGCCGCCTACTCCGCGGAGCACGACCGCACCCTGCTGTGGAGCGATCCCGAGCTCGGGATCGACTGGCCGCTCTCCGGCGGCAAGCCCACGGTCTCGGACAAGGACGCCCGCGGCTCGCGGCTGCGGGCGGCGGAGCTGTTTCCTTGAGATCACGGCCTTGAGGGTTCTGCTCACCGGCGCCGGCGGCCAGCTCGCCAGAGAGCTCGCGGCCTCGAGGCCGGCCGGCGTCGAGCTCGCGGCGCTCACCGCGAGCGAGCTCGACGTCGCGGACGCGGCGTCCGTGGCGGCCGCCGTGCGCGACCGGGCGCCGGAGGTCGTGATCAACGCCGCCGCCTACACGGCGGTGGACCGCGCGGAGGCGGAGGAGGCGGCGGCATTCGCCGTCAACGCGCAGGGGGTAGCCCACCTGGCGGCCGCGGCGGCGGGCCGCGGGGCGCGCCTCGTCCACCTGTCCACGGACTTCGTCTTCGACGGCCAGGCTCGCGAGCCGTACCGGCCGTCGGCCGCCGCCGCTCCGCTCTCGGCCTACGGCCGCTCCAAGCTCGCCGGCGAGCAGCGCGCCCTCGAGATCCTCGGCGAGCGCGCCACGATCGTCCGCACGTCGTGGCTCTACTCGAGCCGCGGCCGCAACTTCGTGACGGGCATGCTCGACCTGATGGCCGAGCGCGAGGCGCTCTCGATCGTCGACGATCAGCAGGGCTCGCCGACCTGGGCGGCGCTGCTCGCGGCGGCGCTCTGGAGCGTGGCGCGGCGCGCCGACATGCCCGGCGTCTGGCACTGGGCGGACGGCGGCGCGTGCAGCTGGTTCGTCTTCGCCCGGGCGATCCAGGAGGCGGCCGTGGCGCGCGGCCTGCTCGCGAGAGCGATCCCGCTCGCGCCGATCGCGACGCGCGACTACCCCACGGCCGCGCGGCGCCCGGCCTACAGCGTGCTCGACACGACCGCCACCTACGGGCGGCTGGGTCTCACCCCCGTGCCGTGGCGGACCGCCCTCGGTAGGATGCTCGACGAGATGCTCCCCGCCGCCTCGTCGACCGCGCCCCCCGCCGATGGCTAGGCTGCTCGTCACCGGCGGCGCCGGCTTCATCGGCGCCAACTTCGTGCACTACTGGTCCCGGCGGCACCCGGACGACCGCCTCGTGGTGCTCGACGCCCTCACCTACGCCGGGGTCCGCGAGAGCCTGCCCGAGCTCGGGGACGAGCGGCTGCGCTTTGTCGCCGGCGACGTCCGAGACCAGGCCGGCGTCGAGGGGCTGCTGCGCGCGGAGCGGCTCGACACGGTCGTCCATTTCGCCGCCGAGTCCCATGTCGACCGCTCGATCGCCGGCCCGCGGCACGTCGTCGACGTCAACGTCCTCGGCACGTTGAGCCTGCTCGAGGCCGCGCGGCGGGTGTGGATCGAGGACGGCCCGGTCGCCCACCGCTTCCATCACGTGTCGACGGACGAGGTCTACGGCTCCCTCGGACCGGAGGACCCGCCGTTCACGGAGGCGACGCCGTACGCCCCCAACTCGCCCTACGCTGCGAGCAAGGCGGCGGCCGACCACCTCGTGCGCGCCTACCACGAGACCTACGGCCTGGCCGTGACGATCAGCAACTGCTCCAACAACTACGGCCCGTACCACTTCCCGGAGAAGCTCATCCCGCTTTTCATCGTCAATCTCCTGGAGGGCCGGGATCTGCCCCTCTACGGCGAGGGAGTCAACGTCCGCGACTGGCTACACGTCGAGGACCACTGCCGGGGGATCGAGCGCGTCCTCGCGGCGGGGCGCAGCGGGCGGGTCTACAACATCGGCACCCGCAACGAGCGCAGCAACCTCGAGGTCGTGGAGCAGCTCTGCCTCGCCGTGGACGCCGCCTTCGAGCGGGACGGCGGGCTGGCGAGCCGCTTTCCGGAAGCGCCGCCCGCGCGGGGGGAGCGCTGCGGGGCCCGCATCCGCTTCGTCCGCGACCGCCCCGGGCACGACCTGCGCTACGCCATCGACCCGACGCGGCTCGAGACCGAGCTCGGCTTCGCGCCGCGCGTCGAGTTCGCCGCCGGGCTCGAGGACACCCTGCGCTGGTACCTGGACCACGAGGACTGGTGGCGCCGGATTCTCGAGCGCGGCAGCTATCGCGAGTGGATCAGGCGCCACTACGGTGAAGCCGGCGACGCTCCTTGACGCGATGCGGGCCCGGTTGCGAGCCCGGTTGCCGGTCTGGTTGCGGGTCCGGTCGCGGGTCCGGGCGCCGGGCGCCGCGCTCGTCTCGTGCCTGGCGCTTGCGGCCTGCGGCAGCCCCGCCGGGGCGCCTGAGGCGGTGGTCCGGGAGCCGAAGCCGGTGGTAGCGGTCCCGAAGCCGGCCGCCCGGACCGTCGACCTGCCGGCCGGCGGCCCGGCGGCGGACGCCGGCGCTCCCGGCTTCGTCGTCTGGGAGTCGAGCCGCTCGGGCGCCTGGCGTCTGTGGCGCGCCGATCTCGACGGCGGGCGGCCGCGCCAGCTCTCGCCCGACGAGCCCGGCCGCCCCCACTGCTGCCCCCACGTCGCGCCCGACGGCCGCCGGATCGCCTACCTGAGCCTCGCCGAGGGGCGCCAGCGCTACCGCGACGAGCAGGCGACCGGCGAGCTCCGCTTGCTGGCCGTCGACGGCTCCCCGGCTGCCCTCCCGGCCGCTGAACGCTCCGCGGCCAGCTCGCCGGCCGCCAGAGGCAGCGCGGCCAGCCCGCGGGCCGCGACAGGCAGCGCCAGCAGGCCGCCGGCCGCCGGAGACCTCGCGACCCGCGTGCTGGCGCGAGGCGCGCGCACCTACTTCGAGCACCGCGCCGCCGTCTGGGTGGACGAGGACACGCTGCACTACATCGCGGCCGACGGCGGAGTGCGCCGGCTCGACGTCGACACCGGCGCCGAGACGGTCGTGCTCGCCCCCTCCGGCGATCTCTCGCGGCGCTGGCTGGTCGACGCCACGGGCCGCTGGGCGGCC
>JAOTWP010000094.1 GCA_029862975.1 Acidobacteriota bacterium | reverse complement strand
CTCCGGAGCCGCGGCGGTGGCGGCCGGGTCCGCAGCCCCCTCCCCGCCAGGGGAGAGCTCGCCGGACTCGGCTTGCCCGGCGGCGGACGAAGGGGCCTCCGCCTCGGCCTCGACCTCGGCAGGCGCCTCGGCCTCGACCTCGGCAGGCGCGGCGGCCTCGACCTCGGCAGGCGCGGCGGCCTCGACCTCGGCGGCCGGCTCGCTCGCCGGCTCGCTCGCCGGCACGGGCTCCGGCACGGGCGCCGGCACGGACGCGGGCGCACCGACCCGCTGGCGCCGGACGAGGCGCTTGACCGTGGGCGTCATCTCGGCGCCGCAGCCCACCCAATGCTCGACGCGCTCGCCGTCGATGTGGATCTTCGGCGGGTCGGCCAGCGGGTCGTAGTGGCCGATCTCCTCGAGAACCGCGGCCCTCGGCGTGCGGCGCGAGCCGGAGACCACCACCCGGTAGAACGGCGAGTGGGTGCTCCCCATGCGGCGCAGCCTGATTTTCAACATGACGAATGAACCTCCAACGACTTTCGGGAAAGCGGCGTCCGCGACGCCGGAAGCGGGGATCTCTGAGATCGGTCGCCGGTGCGCCGCCGCGCGACGGCAGCCCCGACACGGCGACGGAGTGTAGCAGGAAGCCCTGGACCTGTCACTCGCGGCGCGAGCGCGGGAGACCGCTCGGCTGCACGCGGGTCGCGGCCCGGGCTCACGCCCCGAGCTTCTTGAGCCAGCCCCCCTTCACGTTCTTCATCATGCGCTGCATCGTGCGGTACTGCTTGAGGAGCTGGTTGATGTCCTGGACGCGGGTGCCCGAGCCGCGGGCGATGCGCTTCTTGCGGCTGGCGCCGAGCACCTTCGGGTAGCGCCGTTCCCGCGGGGTCATCGAGTCGATGATCGCCTCGATCCGGACCAGCTGGCCCTCGTCCACCATCGAGGCGTCGAGCCGGCCCATGGGGCCGGCCTTGGGCAGCATCTCCAGCACCTGGGAGATCGGCCCCAGCCGCTTGAGCTGCCGCAGGTGGTCGCGCAGGTCCTCGAGCGTGAACTGCCGGCTGGCCAGGCGCTCGGCCAGGCGCTCGCTCTCGGCCCGGTCGAGGCCCTTCTCGGCCTTCTCGATGAGCGACAGCACGTCGCCCATCCCGAGGATGCGGGACGCCATTCGCTCGCCCCGGAAGAGCTCCAGGTCGTCTGCCTTCTCGCCGACGCCGAGGAAACGGATGGGCACCTGGGCCACGGTGCGGATCGAGAGCGCCGCGCCGCCGCGGGTGTCGCCGTCGAGCTTGGTGAGGATCACGCCGGTCAGCGCCATCGACCGCGCGAACTCCTGAGCGCTCTTCACGGCGTCCTGCCCGGTCATCGAATCGGCGACGAAGAGCACTTCGTCGGGCGCCAGCACCTTGGCGAGGCGCTCGAGCTCGGCCATGAGCTCGGCGTCGACGTGGAGCCGGCCGGCGGTGTCGAAGATCAACGTGTCGAAGGCCCCCGACCGGGCCTCGGCGACGGCTCTGGCGGCGACGTCGCTCACGCTCTCCCCGGCCCTGGGCTCGACCACCGGGACGTCGACCGCCGCACCGACCTGGCGCAGCTGCTCGACCGCGGCCGCGCGCTGCAGGTCGCCGGCCACCAGCAGCGGCCGGCGCCCCTTGCCCGCCAGCCGCCGGGCCAGCTTGCCGGCCGTCGTCGTCTTGCCCGAGCCCTGGAGCCCGCAGAGCAGGATCACGGCGGGCCGCCCCGCGAGCTCGAGCTCGCGGCCGTCCTCGCCGAGCAGCGCGATCAGCTCGTCGCGCACGATCCTGACGACCTGCTGGGCCGGCGTCAGGCTCTGCAGGACGTCCGCACCCAGGGCGCGCTCGCTGACGCGCGCCACGAAGGGCTTCACGACGCGAAAGTGGACGTCGGCCTCGAGCAGAGCGAGACGGATCTCGCGCAGCGCCCTCTTGAGCACGTCTTCCGACACCCGCCCCTCGCCCTTGAGGCGGCGGAAGACCCCCTGCAGCTTGTCCTGCAGTCCGTCGAACACTAGGGGAGGCTCCCCCTTCTCTCTTCGTGCCTCGTGATCCGCAAGCTCAGGTAGGCGGGGAGCACGGTGATCGCCACGAGGCAGGTGGCCGCCGCGCCCAGGATGGCCACCTTCCCCATCGACTGCAGGCCGGGATAGTGCGACAGCGACAGCGACCCGAAGCCCACGACGGTGGACAGGGCGGCGAGCACGATCGCCTTGCCGGTCTCGCCGAGGCCCGCCGTATAGGCCTTCTTCTCGGAGCCGCCGAGCTCGCGGTAGCGATGGACCATGTGGATTCCGTAGTCGACCCCGATGCCGATGATCATCGTCGTCACGAAGATGTTCATGAAGTTCATCGCCACGCCCAGCAGCGCCATGCCGCCGAGCATCCAGACGACCCCGATGGACAGCGGAACCAGGGCCAGGAGCGTGTCGCGGAGGTTGCGGAAGTCTATCCACAGGAGGACCGCGACGAGCACGTAGCCGAGAGCCGCCGCCGTCCGGGCGTCGCGGAGCACGCGCTGGCGCAGGAACGCACTGATGACGTTGGCGCCCGTGAGCTCGACCCGGGGTCCCAGCCGCTCGGCCGCGGCGTAGGCCTCCGGCGGCGCGTCGCGCCGCCAGACCTGAGGCGGGGGATAGAGGTACACCGAGCTGCGCCAGCCGTCGGCCGTCCGCACGAGGTAGCGGTCGAGCAGGCGACTGGCCTGCGCCGACTCGCGGAAGTCGCTCAGCCCGAGGGGCTCCTCGCGCTCCACCGCCGCCGTGAACAGCTCCAGCCCGCGCGCGAAGGGAGCCGGCCGCAGGCCGGCGGCGGAGAGCGCGGCGTCGAAGCGGGCGCGGATCGCCTCCGGATCGAGCCGGCCCCGCCGTTCGCGAGCGAGCCAGGCGAGCGCGATCGCCTGCTGCGACGGCGGCGGGATCACGGAGTCGATGCCGTCGTAGTCGTCGATCACTCCCGACTCGACGAGCCGCGCGGCCTCGGCCGCCGCCTCGTGCGCCAGCTCGAGCACCTCGTCGAGCCCGGGGGCGCTCGCCACCAGGTTCATCTGCTCGAAGCCGGAGCCGAAGCGCGTGGCGACCTCCTCCCAGACCTCCGTGCCGGGGTTGCCGGCCGGACGCATCGCCTTGACGCTGTCTTCGAAGCGCAGTCCGGAAGCGAGCCACGACGCGAGCGCCGTGGCGGCCAGCGCCAGGCCGAGCACCAGCCGCGGCCGGCGCAGCGAGGTGCGAATCAGCCAGCTGCTGCCGAGGTCGTGGAGGAAGAGGCGCTGGTCGGTGCGCCGGCGCTCGTGCCGGTCGTGGCTCCACGCCAGAAGCGACGGCAGGAGAAAGAGCACGGCGACCATGCAGAAAAGGATCCCGGTGCCGGTCAAGAGGCCCATCTGGGCCAGCCCGGTGAACTCCGTCACCGCGAAGGCGTAGAAGGTCGCCGCGCTCGTCACGGCGCCGACGACCACGGCGCGCCCGGACGATCCGCTCATGCTCTCGAGCGCGTTCTCGAAGGTCGCGCCGCGGCGCCGCTCCTCCACGAACCGGCCGTAGGAGACGATGACGAAGTCGATCCCGAGGCCGATGAGCAGCGCCGCCACGCCGCTCGTCGCCGAGTTGAGAACGCCGAACGCGAGATAGGAGAAGCCGAACGTCAGCAGCAGCCCGCAGGAGAGCGGCAGAAACGCGTAGGCCAGCACCCCGAAGCGCCTGAAGGCGAAGAGAAAGAGCAGGAGAACGCCGCTGAAGGAGGTCACCACGTTGATGATGGCGTCGCGGCGGATGAGCGCCTCGTCGCCCAGGGCGATGACGTAGCGCCCGCCGAGCACGACCTCGGGAAACTCGGCCGTACCCTTGCTGAGCTCGGGCCACTCGGCGCGCAGGGCGTCGACCTCGCGGCCCACCACCGCCACGAGGCGCTTGTTGAACTCGACGTCCTGCGGCGGCCGCGACGGCTTGCCCAGGAGCAGCAGCATGCGGTGGTCCCGGGACAGGAGATAGCCGCTCGACCAGTCGAGCGACAGCCCGACCCGGGCCGTGTTGAGACGGTCGAGGAAGACCTCGGAGAGCCCCAGCGGGTCGAGCAGCACCAGGCGCTTCAAGGTCAGCGCCTGCGGCGTCGTGATCAACCGGCGCAGCTCCCGCGCCCGCAGGGCGAGCGCCTCGTCCGAGGTCTTCGCGAGCACCTGCTCGTGTCCCGCCTCGTCGAGAAACAGCATCGCCTGGGGCAGGAAGGTGGCCAGGAGCTCCTCGAGGTCGCCGAGCTCGTATTCCACCGAGCCCAGCTCGGGGAGCGCCGCGAGGCGCTGGCCGAGCCGGCCGGCCAGGCTCTCGTAGGGCTCGACGATCGCCCCCTCGGGGATGCGGATGGCCACGAGCAGGTAGTCGACGCTGCCGAACTCCTCGAGATTGCGCCGGTAGGTCTGGATCTCCTTCGCCTCCTGCGGCAGGAGATTGAGGAAGTCGGGATCGAAACGCAGCCGGCTGGCGGCGAGCCCCGCCGCGAGCATCCAAACCGCGGTCACCGCGAAGACGAGCCGGTAACGCCGGCGGGCGAACGTGGCGATGACCCGGAGGAAGCGGCGCTGCATTCGGAGCTCCCCTTCCCGGCCCTAGGTCCTGGAGCCGTTGACGACCGCGGGACCGTAGCGCACGAGGTACTCGACGCCGGACACCAGGGTGGCGATCATGGCCAGCCACAGCGAGAGCGGCGCGAGCTTGCCGAACTCGCCGAGGTGCTCGTTGATGATCAGAAGCGAGATGGCGATGATCTGCAGCGCGGTCTTGGTCTTGCCGAGCAGCGAGGCGCTCATGACGATCCCCTCGCCGGCGGCCAGGCTGCGGAACGCGGAGATGAGGAACTCCCGGGCCAGGATCACCATGACCATCCAGGCGGGGGCGACGTCGAGCTCGATCAGGGAGATGAGGGCCGCGGACACGAGGATCTTGTCGGCGGCCGGGTCGAGCATCTTCCCGAGCCGCGAGACCTGCTGGCGGCGGCGCGCGATGAAGCCGTCGAGGAAGTCGGTCAGAGACGCCAGCAGGAACACCGCGAGCCCGACCAGCTCCTTGCCCTCGAACTTCGTGAGCAGGACGACCACGAGCAGCGGGACGAGCAGGATCCTGAAGAGGCTCAGGACGTTGGGGACGGTGAGAATACGGGCCACGGCTGCTGAGGCTATCGCAACACGACCCGGGATCCCCGGTCGCGGCCCGCCGCCGCTACTGCCGAGCCAGCGTCGTCAGCAGCACCCGCCCCGTGGCGTCGCGGGTCAGGTAGACCTTCCTGCCCACGGCCGGCGACCGGTTCGCCGGCAGCTCGTAGCCGTCGTCGTCCCGGTAGTCGCGCAGGACGCGCTGCACGTAGCTGCGGGTCTCCGCGAACGGCGGGATGCCCCCGAACTGGCGGACCGCTTCCGGCCCGGCGTTGTAGCCGGCGAGAGCGAGCTCGACGCTGCCCGCGAATCGGTCGAGCATGCGCCGCAGATACCGCGTGCCGCCGGCGATGTTGGCCGCCGGGTCGAAGGGGTCGGCGATCTCGAGCTCGCGCGCGGTCGCGGGCATCAGCTGCATGAGACCGATCGCCCCTTTGGCCGACACGGCGCGCGGGTCGTAGCCCGACTCGGCCCGGATGACGGCGTGGACGAGCTTCGGGTCCAGCTGGTGGCGATCGGCCCAGGTCGCGACGAGCGGGGCCAGCACCCCCGGCTCGAGCCGGCGCCCGAGGCTGGGGGCGGGCCGCGTGCCGACGGCGCCGGTGTTCGTGAACACCTTGCGCCCGCTGGCGTCGACCTCGATCGTGACGCCCGCGGACAGCGCGGTAGCGGCCATGACGAGAGCACCGGCTGGGAGGAACCGTCGCATCGGCACTCGAGTCTACCAACTCACCCGTCGCCACCCCTCCCCAGGAGCCCGCGCACGACCTCGGGGACGGCGGCGAGGGCCGCTGCGAGGTTCTCCGGCTGGCGGCCGCCGGCCTGGGCGAAATCCGCACGGCCGCCACCGCCGCCGCCGACCAGGGGCGCCAGCTCGGCGACCACCGACCCCGCGGGCAGGCGCGCCGTCAGATCCGGCGTCACGGTGACGACGAGGCTCACCTTGCCGTCCGCGCGGCTGCCGAGGACGACGATTCCCGAGCCGAGCTTGCCGCGCAGCGCGTCGGCCATGCCGCGCAGCTCGTGGGCCGGCGCCGGCGGCACCTCGCGCACCACGACGCCGACGCCGGCGACGTCGACACTCTCGACCCCGGTCGCCGCGCCGGACACGAGCTTCATGCGGGCCCGCGCCAGCTCGCGCTCCAGCTCGCGGTTCCTCTCCTTCAAGCTCGCCGCCTCGTCGGCCAGCCGATCCTCGGCGACGCCGAGCGCCTCGGAGGCGGTCGCCAGGAGCGACTGGACGCCGCGCATCCGGGCCAGGGCGCTCTCCCCGGTCAGCGCCTCGATCCGGCGGACGCCCGAAGCGATGCCGCGCTCGCCGACGATGAGAAACGGGCCGATCTCCCCGGTGTTGGCGACGTGACAGCCGCCGCAGAGCTCGAAGCTGCGCACGCCGTCCGGCCCCTCGGGAACCTCGACGGTGCGCACCCGGTCGCCGTATTTCTCCCCGAAGAGGGCCATGGCGCCGCCGGCGACCGCCTCCCGGAAGTCCCGGTCTTCGGTGACGACGACCGGGGCGGCTTCGAGAACCCAGCGGTTGACGATGTCCTCGACGTCCGCGAGCTCTTTCCGGGTGAGAGGGGAGCCATGGGTGAAGTCGAAGCGCAGGCGATCGGGGGCGACGAGCGAGCCTGCCTGGCGCACGCCCTCGCCGAGCACGCGACGCAATGCCGCGTGCAGCAGGTGGGTCCCGGTGTGATTGCGCTGCGTGGGCACGCGGTGCGCGGGATCGACCTGCGCCGTGACCTGCTGCTCTTCCGTGAGTGACCCTTCCTCCACCGTCAAGAAGTGCAGGTAGGCCCCGCTCCGGTCCCGTTGGGTGTCGGTGACGCGGGCCCTTCCCCCCTTCCACGTCAGGAGACCACGGTCCCCGATCTGGCCGCCCGACTCCGCATAGAACGGAGTCGGCTCGATCACGGCGACCCCCTGGGACCTGCCGGGAAGAGCGGCAGTCCGTACGAACCGACCCTCGCCCCCCTCGACGCTCTCCTCCAACTGCAAAGCGAGGACCAGCGCGTCTTCCGCCAGCTGCCGGTAGCCGACGAAGCGGGTGGGGGGGACGCCCGCCAGCCGGGCCGCGTCGGCGCGGCTCTTCCCCGCCGCGCCGGCGCTCCGCGACCGGCTCCGCTGCCGTTCGAGAGCCGCGGCGAAGCCGTCCTCGTCGATCGCGAAGCGCTCTTCCTCGGCGATCTCGCGGACCAGCTCGACCGGCAGCCCGTAGGTGTCGTAGAAACGGAACACGGTGTCTCCGGCGAGCTGCGACGACCCGTCGGCGCGGGCCAGGTCGATCGCCGCCTGCACCTGCTGCGCGGCCGCCGCCACGGTGGAAAGGAACTTCTCCTCCTCCGCCGCGACCGTCGCGACCGAGGCGCGCTCGGTCCTGCCCAGCTCGGGGTAAGGGTCGCCGAGGATCTCCCCGACCACGGGCACCAGCCGGTTCAAGAACGGCTCCTCGAAGCCCAGGTTCATGCCGTGGCGGACCGCCCGGCGCAGGACGCGGCGCAGCACGTAGCCCCGTCCCTCGTTGCCGGGGATGACCCCGTCGGCCAGCAGGAAGGTGACGGCCCGCAGATGGTCCGCGATCACCCGCATCGAGACGTCGGCCTCCCCGGCCGCGCCGTACTCCCTGCCGGCCAGGGCGGCCGTCGCCCGCAGCAGGGGGCGGAAGAGGTCGCTGTCGTAGTTCGACTCGACGCCCTGCAGCACGGCGGCCACGCGCTCGAGGCCCGCGCCGGTGTCGATGGAGGGGTTGGGAAGGTCGACGGCGGAGCCGTCCGCGGCGCAGTCCGACTGCATGAAGACGAGGTTCCAGATCTCGAGGTAGCGCCCGCCCTCGGTGCCTTCCCGCCAGCCGACCTGCGGCCGGTCCGGGTGCAGGTCGACGAAGATCTCGCTGCACGGCCCGCACGGTCCGGTCTCGCCCATGGCCCAGAAGTTGTCCTTCTTGCCGCAGCGCCGGACGCGCTCCGGCGGCAGGCCGGAGATGTCGAGCCACAGGCGCTCCGCCTCGTCGTCCCGCTCGTAGACGGTGGCGAACAGGCGCTCCGGCGGCAGCCCCCAGACGCCGGTCACCAGCTCCCAGCCCAGCGCGATGGCCTCGGCCTTGAAGTAGTCGCCGAACGAGAAGTTGCCCATCATCTCGAAGAAGGTGTGGTGACGGGGGCTCGGCCCCACGTTCTCGAGATCGTTGTGCTTGCCGGAGACCCGCATGCACTTCTGGACGGTCACGGCGCGCGGGAACGGCGGCGCGACCGCGCCGAGGAAATAGTCCTTGAAGGGGACCATCCCGGCGTTGGTGAAGAGCAGGGTCGCGTCGCCGTGGGGCACGAGCGGCGCGCTCGGCTGCGGCGAGTGGCCGCGCTCGGTAAAGAAATCGAGGAAGCTCCGTCGGACGTCAGAACTCTTCATCTGCCCCATCCAGATCGGCGGCGAGCTCGCTCAATATCTCAATGATCGACGCCTTTGAGAAGCCCCGCCGGTCGAGCAGCCTGGCCAGTCGGGCGCGGCCGCTGCCGCCCCTGGCGAGCCAGCGAGACGCCGCTTCGCGCGCCGCCGCGGCTTCCCCCGCGGCGAAGGCCTCGGCGACCGTCCGATCGACGGCCTCGCCGTCGACGCCGCGGCGCTCGAGCTCGGCGCGCAGCCGCCGCGGGCCCCAGCCCCTCCTCCCCGCCCGCTCCCTGGCGAAGGAGCGCGCCGCTTCCGCGTCGTCGAGATAGCCGTCCCGGAGCAGGCGCTCGACGGCCGACCGGGTCGCCGCCGGCTCGAACCCGCGCCGCGCGAGCTTCGCCGACAGCTCGAGCGCGAAGTGCGGCCGGCCCGCCAGCAGCTCGAGCGCCTTGGCGTAGGCCGCTTCGTGCCCGGCGATCCTCAGGGCTCGATCTCGAAAGCCGGATCGGCGGCCAGACCGCCCATCTCGAGCGAAGACTCCATCTCTTCGCGGGCGCCGTCGCTCGTGAACTGGACTCCCTGGACCTTGAGCCTGAACTCGTCCGGGTTGGAGGCTCGGCGCAACGCTTCGTCGAAGGTGATGAGCCCGTTCTCGTAGAGCCGGTAGAGGGACTGGTCGAAGGTCTGCATGCCGTACTGGCTCGTTCCCAGCGCGATCTGCTCGCGGATGTACTTCGTCTTCTCCTTGTTCTCGATGCACTCCCGGATGTAGGCGGTCGAGATCAGGACCTCCGCGGCGGGCACCCGGCCGACCCCGTCGGCGCGGGGCATCAGGCGCAGCGAGATGATGGCGCGCAGGACCTGGGAGAGCTGGATGCGGATCTGCTTTTGCTGATGCGGCGGAAACACGGCGATGATGCGGTTGACCGTCTCCGTGGCGTCCAGGGTGTGCAGCGTCGAGAGCACGAGATGGCCCGTCTCCGCCGCCAGCAGCGCCGTTTCGATCGTCTCGTAGTCGCGCATCTCGCCGACGAGGATGACGTCGGGGTCCTGGCGCAGGGCCGAGCGCAGCGCGGGCGCGAAGCCCCGGGTGTCGACGTCGAGCTCGCGTTGGTTGATGATCGACTTCTTGTCCTGATGGATGAACTCGATCGGATCCTCGATCGTGACGATGTGCTCCGTGCGCTTGCTGTTGACGTGATCGATCATCGCGGCGAGGGTCGTGGACTTGCCCGAGCCGGTGGTTCCCGTCACGAGCACCAGGCCGCGCTGGGCGCCGGCGATGGTCTCGAGCACCGGCGGCAGCATGAGCTCGCGGATGCTGAGAATCCGGGTCGGGACGACGCGCAGCACCAGGCCGACGGCCCCGCGCTGCTGGAAGACGTTGCAGCGGAAGCGCCCGAGGCCCGGCACCGAGTAGCCGATGTCGATCTCCATCTCTTCCTTGAACCGCTGCTTCTGGCGAGCGTTCATGATGGAGAAGGCCATCGCCGCCGTGTCGTCCTGCATCAGCCTGCTGATCTCGATGAGCGCGTGCAGCCGCCCGTTGATCCTCACGACCGGGTGATTGCCGACCTTCAAGTGGACGTCCGAAGCCTCGCGTTCGACGGCGATCTTGAGGAGGTCGTTGATGTTCATTGCCCTCTCCCGGGAGTTGCGAGCCCGCGGCGGCCGCGCGCGGCGCCGAACCGGGCTCGAGTCGAATCGCCCCGCAGCCTAGCAGGCGACGGCGTCGCCGGCCAGGGAGTCGCTCTCAGGCTCTCGGGTCTCAGGCGCATCGTGGCCCGGCCGCCTGGAGCAGGCTGCCCGCGGCCACCAGCGCCGCGGTCTCGATGCGCAGGACTCGCGGCCCCAGCGACCAGCCGTCGCAGGCCAGGGCGGCGAGCCGCTCCCGCTCGGCTTCGGTCCAGCCGCCCTCGGGGCCGACGACGGCGGCCGCGGACCCGGGAGCCGCGAAGCGGGGCATCGGACCGCCGCGCGGGTCGAGCGCGCAGCACCCGCCGACCGCGGCCAGGAGCCGGGCGAGCTCGTCCCACTCGTGAGGTCCGGTGATCTCCGCCAGGCGGGCGCCGCCGGACTGCTGCATCGCGGCCAGGGCGATCCGGCGGTGGCGCGCGATCGCCGCCGTCCCGAGCCCGCGCGGGGCGTGGGCCGACCGCAGCCAGCGCACGGCCGCCACGCCCAGCTCCGCGGCCTTCTCGACCAGCCACGAGGCGCGCTCCGGCCGCGGCGCCGCGACGACGAGCGTGAGGCGCAGGGCCGGCTCGGCAATCGCCAGGGGCGCACCGAGCTCGAGCCGGGCCGCGCTCGTCCCGACCGCCGCGACCTTCGCCTCGCGCGCATGCCCTTCGCCGTCCACCGCCCGGAGGCGATCGCCCACGGCGAGCCGCCGGGCCCGGAAGAGATGGCGATAGCCCGCGCCCGCGATCTCCGCCGCGGACGCCGCGAGAGCTGCGGCGGGAACGTAGACCGTGGCGGCGAAGCGGGGAGGCGCCGCGTCCGTCAACCGAAGAGGTCCCTGACCTTGTCGAGCACGCGGCGGCCGCGCACCGAGCTGCCGTCGAGCTCCGCCCACCGCTGGATCAGCTCGAGGCGCTCCTCGTCGAGATCCCGCGGGTGCGGCACCTTCACCTCGACCTGCACCACGTGGTCGCCGCGGCCGCGGCCGTCGAGCCGCTCGATGCCCTGGCGTTTCAGGCGGAAGTAGGCGCCATGCTCCGTGCCCGGCGGAATCTCCAGCTCTGTTTCGCCGTGCAGGGTCGCGACGACGAGCTGGGCTCCGAGGACGGCCTCGGGAAACGACACTTCCCTCTTGCTGAGCACGTCGGGGCCGTGGCGCTCCAAGGTCTCGTGGCGGCGCACGACCACGTCGACGTAGAGGTCGCCCGGCGGGCCGCCCCGCCGGCCGTGCTCCCCCTCCCCGGCGCGCCGCAGGCGCGTCCCGGTGTCGACGCCGGGCGGCACCGTGATGCCCACCTGACGCCGCTTCTCGACGCGTCCCGCGCCCCGGCAGTCGGGACACGGCCTGGTCACCACCGACCCCTCGCCGCGGCACTGCGGACAGGTCCGCGCGACGGCGAAGAAGCCCTGCGTCACCCGCACCTGGCCGCGCCCCCCGCAAGCGGAGCAGGTGACCGGCTGGCTGCCCTCGGCGCCGCCGCTGCCGGAGCACGCGCCGCAGGTCTCGAGACGCGGGATCTCGAGCTGGCGATCGACTCCGAAGGCCGCCTCCTCGAGATCGAGCGCGAGCTCGTAGCGCAGATCGGCGCCGGGCCTGGGTCCGCCGGCCCGCCGCCGCCCGCCGAAGAGATCGCCGAACCCGTGGCCGAAGAAGTCGCCCAGGATGTCCGCGAAATCGCCGAAGGTGTCGGGATCGAAGCCCGCCGGCCCGCCCGCGACGCCGCCGTGACCGAAGCGGTCGTAGCGGGCGCGCTTGTCGGCGTCGGAGAGCACGGCGTAGGCGGCGGCGGCCTCCTTGAACTTGCTCTCGGCCTCCCGGTCCCCGGGGTTGCGGTCGGGATGGTACTTGACCGCCAGCTTGCGGTACGCGGACTTGATCGCGCGCCCGTCGGCGTCGCGCGAGACGCTGAGGATCTCGTAGTAGTCGCGTGGACTCATGGCCGGGTCGGGCGCCCTAGCCGGGCTTGGCGCTGGCGCCGCCTTGCCCCATCAGGAGATCCGAGAGCTCGCTCGAGATGCCGTTCAGGTCGAAGATGGCGGCCTCGAGGTCCGCGCGGTCGTCGCTGGTGAGCGCGGCTCGGGCCTTGGTCAGGGTGCCCTGCACGCGCTTGCGGTCGCCGGAGTTGAGAGCTTCCCGGAACCGCTCGAAGACCCGCTCGTTGACGTAGATGAGCCCCTCGAGGCGGTTGCGCAAGCGCCGCACCTGGCGTCGCTGGTTGTCGGCGACCGAGTGCTCCTCGGCTTCCTGCACGAGCCGGTCGATCTCGTCGCGGCTCAAGCCGCCCGCCGGGTTGATCTGGACGCTCTGGGACTTGTTGGTCGCCAGGTCGCGGGCCGACACGTTGACGATGCCGTTGGAGTCGATGGCGAAGTTGACCTCGATCTGCGGCACGCCGCGCGGCGCCGGCGGCACGCCGACCAGCTCGAAGCGCCCCAGGGACTTGTTCTCCTGCGCGATCTCGCGCTCGCCCTGGAGCACGTGGATCTCCACCGTGTCCTGATTGTCGACGACCGTCGTGAAGATCTGCGTCGCGCGCGTCGGGATCGTCGAGTTGCGCTCGATGAGCTTGGTGAAGAGCCCGCCGTGGGTCTCGACGCCGAGCGACAGCGGGGTCACGTCGAGGAGGATGATGTCCTTGATGTCGCCCTTGAGGATTCCGCCCTGGATGGCCGCGCCCATGGCGACGACCTCGTCCGGGTTGATCTCGCGGTTCGGCGCCTTGCCGAAGATGCGCTCCACGGTGCGCGCCACGATCGGACTGCGCGTCTGGCCGCCGATCAGGAGGACCTCGTCGATCTCGTCGCGGCGCAGGCCGGCCGACTTGAGCGCCTCGCGGCAGGGCTCCTCCGTGCGGGCCACGAGGTCCTCGACCATCTCCTCGAAGTCGAGGCGCCGCACGACGGTCGACAGGTGGACGGGGCCGTCCACGCCGGTGGAGATGAAGGGCAGGTTGATCGGCGCTTCCTCGGCGACCGACAGCTCGCACTTGGCGCGCTCCGCCGCCTCCTTGAGCCGCTGGAGCGCCATCCGGTCGGCCCGGATGTCGATGCCGGTGTCGGCCTGGAACTCGTTGATCAGCCAGTCCATGATCCGCTGGTCGAAGTCCTCGCCGCCGAGGAAGGTGTCCCCGGCGGTCGACTTCACTTCGAAGATCCCCTGCGAGATCTCGAGAATCGAGATGTCGAAGGTGCCGCCGCCGAGGTCGTAGACGACGATCGTGCGGTCGGTGCCCTGCCGTTCGAGGCCGTAGGCCAGGGCCGCCGCCGTGGGCTCGTTGATGATCCGGAGGACCTCGAGGCCGGCGACCCGCCCTGAATCGCGAGTGGCCTGCCGCTGCGAGTCGTTGAAGTAGGCGGGCACCGTGATGATGGCCTCGTCCACGCTCTCGCCGAGGATCTCCTCGGCGAAGCCCTTGATCTCGCGCAGGATGAACGCCGAGATCTCCTCGGGGCTGTACTGCTGCTCGCGAATCTGGATCTTGATGTCTCCGTTCTCGGACTCGACCAGGGGATAGGGCAGCAGCTCGCGGGCCCGCTGGACCTCCGGATCGCCGAACTTGCGCCCGATGAGGCGCTTCACGGCGAACACCGTGTTCTGCGGGTTGGTGATCGCCTGCCGCTTGGCGATCTGACCGACGAGCCGGTCGTCCTCGTCGGTGAACGCGACGATGGAGGCGGTCGTGCGGGTGCCTTCGCGATTGGACAGGACCCGCGGCGCCGCCACGTCCACGATGGCGGCGCAGCAGTTGGTGGTGCCCAGGTCGATTCCCAGTACCTTGCCCATTCGGTTCCCCGCGCGTCCCTTCGGCGCGCGCTAGGCGTCCGCCTCGCCGTTCCTGCCGTTCCCGCCGTTCCCGAGGTTCTGCTCCCCGACGGGCGGCATCGCCACCTTGACGACGGCGGGCCTCAGGAGCCGATCGTGCAGCAGGTATCCGGCCTGCAGCTCCTCGACCACCGTCGGTGCCGGAACGTTCGCGTGCTCCTCGCGGGTGACCGCCTCGTGGAGGCTCGGATCGAAGCCCCGGCCGACCGCCTCGATCCGCTCCACGCCGTGATCCCGCAGGAGGTTGCCCAGCTGCTTGAGGATCATCGACACGCCCTCCTTGAGATCCTCGACCGAGCCCGCCGAGCCCAGGGCGCGCTCGAGATTGTCGACCACCGCCAGGATGTCGCGCAGCGGCTCGAGCGCCCTGAACCGCTGCTCGTCCCGGCGCTCCCGCTGCACCCGCTTGCGGTAGTTCTCGAGGTCCGCCAGGGCCCGCAGAGCGCGCTCGCGCGACTCCCGGGCCTGCGTCTTCCAGTCCTCCATCTCGTCGTTCGCCGGCGCGGGAGGCTCGACGACCTCCCCCTCGGCGGCCGCCGCCTGTCCGCTCTTCCGGCTCTTCTCGATGGCCTCGAGCGCCTCTCTCATGGCGCTGTCGAGCTCCTGGGACGGGTCGGTATCGAGGTCGATCTCGCCGGCTTCCGCAGCGGTCTCGACCTCGGGGCCTTGGTCCTCGCTCATCGTCTCCCTTCCACGCTCACCGCAGGCCGCTCGCGGTGGATTGCAGCGCCTGGCTGAGCCGCTCCCCGAGGTACTCGACGAGCGGGATGACACGGCGGTAGTTCATGCGCGAAGGGCCGAACACCCCCACCTTGCCGAGCTCCTGCTCCTCCGTGCCGTAGGTCGTCGCCACCAGACTGAAATCGACGTCCGAGGTGAGCTCGCTCTCCTCGCCGATGACCACCCGAACTCCGCGCCCGCCGCTGATCAGACGATTGAGCACCTGCACGAGCTGCGCGCGGTCGTTGAACTTCTCCACGAGCCGGCGCACGCGCCGGACGTCGGCCAGCTCGGGCTGCGTCAGGACCCCCGACGTCCCCTCCACGAGAACGTCCGCTCCATGGACGTCGTCCAGGGCCCGCTGCGCCACCGCCAGCGTCGTGGCCAGCCAGCGGTCGACCTGGGCGCGCTCCTCGGCCATCAGCGCGAGCAGGTGATCGCGCGCCTGGCGCAAGGTCATGCCCGCGAAGTGGGTCGTCACGTAGTTCGACGCGGCGACCAGGTCCTCCGGACTCGCCGGCGAGTCGAGCTCGATCATCTTGCTGTCCACGAATCCCGACGACGAGACGATGACGCAGAGCACCCGGGCGCCGGACAGCGGTACGAGGGTCAACGTCTTGAGGATCGTGTCGCCGATGGCGGGCACCATGATCATGCCGATCTGTTGCGTGAGCTCGGCCAGCAGCTGGCTGGCGCGACCCACGAGCTCCTCGCTCTCGCCGCCGAAAGGGAAGTGCTCGTCGATGCGGAGCTTGTCCTCCGGGCTGATCCGCGGCGCCGGGCTCAGGGATTCGATGTAGCTGTGGTAGCCGAACTCGGTCGGCACCCGGCCGGCCGACGTGTGCGGCTGGGAGAGATAGCCGGCCTCCTCGAGGTCGGCCATGGTGTTGCGGATGGTCGCCGCCGACAGCCCCATGCCCGAGTGCTTCGACACCGCCCGCGAGCTGACGGGTACTCCCGTCAGGATGAAGCTGCGCACCACGTCGCGCAGGATCTCCAGGTCGCGGGGGGTGAGGGCCTCGTGCAGGGTCGGGGTCGGCATCGTCGTCGATCTCGTCGTGTC
>JAOTWP010000093.1 GCA_029862975.1 Acidobacteriota bacterium | reverse complement strand
GCTGCCGAGGATGTCCAGCCGCCGCTGGTGGGCGTCCGCGAGGGCGACGAGGACGACGCGGAGCTCCTCGCTCTCGGCCGCCGCGGCGGATTGGCGGATGCGCTCGACCGCGGCCGCGGCCTCCTCGCCCAGCACCGGATCGTCCGCGGCGAGCGGCTCGCCGGCCTCCCGGATCGCGAGCGCGGCCGCGCACCAGTCGTTGAGCCGGTCGTCGGCGGCGTCCGCTTCCTCGTAGGCGGCGACGTCGGCCGGCGATCGGATGGCGGTTGCCTGCAGGGCGCTCCTGGCCTCGGGAACGGTCGTCGACAGACAGCCGGAAGCCAGGAGGGACACGAGGAGCGCGGCGGACGACCCTCTCGGGAGTCGGATCATCGGCCGGCCGCTCATTCGCGCGTCCGCACGACCCGCCCGTTGGGCTCCTGCACCGGCCGGTAGTTGTGGTCGTAGATGGCGCGGAAGGCGTCGATCTGCGCGGCGGACAGCAGCACGGGCTCGCGGAGCACGTACCAGGTGACGGTCTCCGCGCAGTTCGGGACCGTCAGCGAGCCCAGGTAGGTGTAGTAGCCGCGGCTCTCCGGCAGCAGCGTGTCCGGGTCGAGGATCACGGTGCGCGCCGGGTCGTCCGCGGAAGCCGGCAGGGCGCTCCACAGGGGCGCGAACGCGGGGTTGTCGGGTCCCTCGTCGATGAGCACGGCGATCGTCGCCAGATCCCAGGACGTGCGTCGATGCTCCAGATGCAGCTCCATGGGGCTGTGGCGGCCGCCGATCGTGTGCTCGCTCAGGGAGTGGAAATGGAGCCCCGTCAGCGCGTAGCGGCTCTCCCCGAGCTCGATGAAGTTGGCGCCGGGCGTCAGCAGGTCCGCCACCCCGATTGTGTGCCCGTCGTTCGAGAGCTCGAGGTGCGACTCGCGGTAGGAGACCCGGATCTCCGGCAGCTCCGCCGCCTTCGCCTTGCCGGGGAGGATGTCGATGGGCGACTGGCGCCGGCCGTCGCAGAGCGGGCAGCACACCTCCCCCCAGCGATCCGGCCCCCCTCCCGGACCGTAGCCCCAGTCGCAGCTCGCCGGGCAGATCCGCTCGGCCGCCGCGGCCGGCGCCGCCAGGGCCAGGGCGCTCGCGAGAATCAGGGTGCTGGCAATCGCGCGGCTCATCGTTCGTCCTCCCCTTCGCCATCGGGCGCGGCCGAAAACACTAGCACGGGCGGGCCGGGGGGGCGCGGCGGCGCGCCTCAGAGCTCGGCGCGCATCCAGGCCGTGGCGAGCGAATCGGCGTACTCGTTCCAGCGCTGGCCCGAGTGCGCCGCGATCCACTCCAGGGGACAGCCGGGGTGGGCGCGGTAGAGGGCCAGGAGCGGCCGCACGAGGTCGAGGTTCTTGAGCGGCTGGCCCTTGCGCTTCCAGCCGTTGCGCTCCCAGGCGGGCGCCCACTTCGTGATCGTGTCCACGCACAGCCGGCTGTCCGTGTGGACCTTGACCTTCGCGTCCGCGGGCAGCAGCTCGTAGGCCGCGATGAGGGCGGTGAGCTCCATGCGGTTGTTCGTCGTCCGCGCCTCGTGGCCGTGGCGCTCGCCACGCACCTCGCCGTTCTCCACCCACACCACGCCCCAGCCGCCGGGCCCCGGATTGGGAGTCGCGCTGCCGTCCGTGAAAACGCCGGAGCGCGGCCCCTCCTCGTACCTGGCGAGCACCTCGGCCAGCGTCAGGTTCTCCTCCCGCTTGCCCGGCGCCGGGTGGCCCCGGCGCGCGGCGGTGCTCCTGGTGGCGCCGGCCCCCTTCGCTGCTCCCTTCCGCGCGCCGCCGGTCCGATGTTGCGGCGAATGGTCCCGGCAGAACCTCGGCCGCCACCCCGGGTACTTGTCGAGCGCCGCCTGCGGCACGTCGAACGCCGAGCCGCAGACCTCGCACCGGAACTTCGCCACTAGAGCTCCTCCGCCATCATCGCGGGCGCGACTATCTCACGCCCGGGGCCCCACCGGCGGTCAGACCTCGAGGCCCAGGCCGCGCATGAGGTCGAGCGCATTGCTTCGCTCGACGATCCCCTCGCGCAGCCGGTAGTCGAAGACCATGCGGCCCCCTTCGAGGTGGTCCTCGAAGTGGACGTTAGCGGCGCGCGGGGCAAGCCGGTCGGCGATCTCGGCGAGAGCGAGGTCGTGGGTGGTGACGAGGCCCAGGCCGCCGGCGGCGAGGAGGCTCGCGATCACGCCCTCGGCGCCGATGCGGCGGTCGTGGGAGTTGGTGCCGTGGAGGATCTCGTCGAGGAGGAAGAGGAGCGCCGCCTCGCCCTCCGCCAGATCGCGGATCTGCTTGAGGCGCCGGATCTCGGCGTAGAAGCGCGAGGTGCCGTCCTGGAGCGAGTCGATGGCGAGCAGGCTGGCCCCGACGGCGACGGTGCCCAGGGACAGGGACCCGGCGCGCACCGTGGCGCCGGCCAGGGCGAGCACGGCGTTGGTGCCGACGCTGCGCAAGAGCGTGCTCTTGCCCGACATGTTCGAGCCGCTGACCAGGAGGAGGCGCTGCTCGCGATCCAGTCGCAGGTCGTTGCGCACGCACCCGGCGGCCGGCAGCAGCGGATGCCCGAGGCCCGTGGCCACGAAGCAGGGCTCCTCCACGATCCGCGGCACGGCGTCCTCCGGGTGCTCGCTGGCGAAGCTCGCCAGGCTGCACAGCGCCTCG
Source organism: Acidobacteriota bacterium (assembly GCA_029862975.1). GTDB lineage: Bacteria > Acidobacteriota > Thermoanaerobaculia > Multivoradales > JAHEKO01 > CALZKB01. The sequence goes on along the minus strand of JAOTWP010000093.1, from coordinate 13,156 downwards.
AGCTCCCCCAGCGCCGCCAGCCAGCCACCCACCTCGCCGCCGGAGCGGCGGCGCCAGCGCTCGACGGCGAAAGCGAGCTGGGGGCCGAGCAGGAGGACGGCCGCGAGGGGCGCGAAGAGCACGTTGCGCCGTGACTCGCTCCACTCGATGAGGCGCGCGAGGCGCCGGATCCGCTCCGCGGCCGAGCCCGCCGAGCCCGCCAGCGCCGCCCGCAACGCGCCGAGCCTGGCGGCCGTGAACGGCTCCGCCTCGAGCCTCTGGAGCATCCTCGCCCACAGCAGGAGCTCGCGCTCCGGCCGGCCGGCCCGGCCCAGGATCTCGCCGATCCGGCGGCGCCAGGCGAGCGCCAGCCCGCCGCTCAGGGCGAGCGCCGGCACCAGCGGCAGCGAGCCGTAGGGCAGGAGCCACCAGGCGCCGAGGGCGGCGACGTTGAGCATCGCGGCGGCGGCGGCGAGGCGCGGCGCCCACGGCGAGGCGACGACGGGCGGCCCCTCGGCCCAGGAGACGACGTCGCCGGGGTCGGTGGTGAAGGCCACGTCCTCGCCCAGGATCGCCAGCTCCTCGCGCAGATCCAGCCGCCCGCGCAGCTCGGCGACGGCCTTCTGCCGCGCCGCGATCTCGGCCGGGCCGGCCGGCGCCAGGAGCCAGGCCGCCAAAGTCGCTTCCCCCGGCCGCGTCCGGGCCGTGCTGAGAAGCTCGAAGAGCGAGCCCGGCCCGAAGAGATCGAGGTCCCGGGCGTAGGGATGTCCGGGGTCGAGGAACTCCTCGCCGCCGCGGCCCTGCCCCACCCAGCGATCCTCCAGCCGCGCCAGGCCGGCGGCGTAGAAGCGCACCGCCCGCGCCGCCTCGTCGCGGCGCCGCAGCACCCCGCCGTGCACGGCCGCCAGGACGGCGAAGGCGAGGACCGGCACGAGCAGCCAGCCCGCCGCCACGGCCCGGTTCACGAGCGCCGGCCAGACGAGCGCCAGCCCGGCCCCGGCGGCGGCGAGCCGCAGATTGGCGATCAGGCCGTCACGACGGCGCAGCGCGCCGAGCCGCTCCTCGCGAATGCGCAGTCGCTCCCGGTAGACGGCAGCCGGGCTCTCGCGGTGGCCGGTCATGCGCTCTCAGCTTGTCATGGCCGTTGCCTGGCCCGGGAAGCTCGTCGCGAATCCTTATCGTCGAAAGAGAATCCAGCGAAGGAGAGCCGGGCACGGAGCTCGAAGCCTCGGGTTGCCCTTGCTGTCTTACCCGGCGTCTTTTCGCTCGCAGATCCTCGTCCCGTCGAGGCAGGATGGAATCCGCGACAGCCCTGTCGTAGAGCTTCCGCGGGAGACCCGCATGAGCGGCGAAGTCATCGCGCACCGGTAGATTCGAGGACTCGAATCTCTTCAGGGAACCGTCGCCGACCAGGCGGAGGTGTCGCCGCTCTCGAAGCCGTCGGCGAAGATGTCCGGTTCGAACCATTCCTTGGCGATCTCGACCATGAAGGCGACGGCGAGGCGGGTGAACTTGGCGGCGTGGTCGACGTTGTTGCCCAGCGTCGCCAGGGTGTCGTCGACGGTGTGGATTTCCGGGTTGTGCTCGCCGAAGAGCGACTCGAACGAGAACGCGGCTGGGAAGCCGCGATCGTTCCACGAGGCGTGATCCGAGCAGCCGTAGCCGCAGGCGGTCAGGGACCACACGAGGTCCGGCTGGTAGGCGTCGAGCAGCTGGCCGAGGAAGGCCGTCAGGGCGGGGGTCGTGTGGTCGTTGATGAGGCCGATGTCCTCGTCCGAGCCGAAGTAGTCGGTCATGTCTTGCTGCAGCACGGCGACGACGTCGACGCCGGCGGCCTGGTAGGCGGCGGCGATCTCGTCCGACCCCCATAGCCCCACCTCCTCCGCCGCGTAGGCCATGAAGGAGACCGTGCGCTGGGGGTGGAAGTTCTCGACCATGGCGACCCGGACGACCTCGCTCAGCACCGCGATGCCGGAGGCGTCGTCGTCCGCCCCGGGGGCGATGAAGTTGGGGTTGCCGGTTCCGCCGCCGTTGAACGAGGTCGAGTCGAGGTGGCCGCCGAGCACCACCACCTCCTCGGGGATCGTGACGCCGGCGATGGTGAGGATGACCGACGGCTGGTCGGTGCTCGCGTGGTCGAAGAGCTCGACCGTGACGTCCGGCCGGCCGGCGGCGTAGGCCAGCCACTGGTCGCGGATCCACAGCGCCGCCGCCGTCCCGGAGGGGTGGAGATGGTAGCGGTTGTTGAAGTCGGTCGACAGGCGCTCGATCGTCTCGAGGATCTGCGGCTTCTCGATCGCCGCCGTCAGCCTCGCGACGGCCTGCGGCTGGTCGATCGTGTACGCCTCCGGCTCACGCGCCGGCGGCGCCGCAAGGGCATCCAGAGCGCGGCGGGCATCGGCCAGCGTCCAGTGGCGCACGAAGCCCGGGCAGCGCCGGTAGGCCTCGTGAAGAACGACCGAAATCGCGTCCAGGTCGTCGAGCCTGACCCGGGTCAGGACGACGCCCGGCACCTCGCCGAACCGCGAGAGCGGCCGGCTTGCGGCGAAGGCGTCCTCGTGCTCTTTCAGCGTCTCGAAGGCGTCGGCGCCCACCGTGATCCAGGCCAGCTCCTCGACTTCCGCCTTGCCCGGCCCGTCTTTCGACCGCACCTCCTGCGCCGCAACCGTCGCCGCCAGAAAGGTCACACACACGACCAGAAACGCTCTTCTCCACATCGTCTCGCTCCTCGCCAGGTGAGCGGTCGAGCCGCAGCCGCAACGGTAGCAGCGAGCCCCGGGGGCGGCACCGTCCCTACAGGTGGGGCCTGGAGGGCCTCCGTTCAGCGGCCGAAAAGACTCCAGGTAGGACAGGAAGGGCAGCCCCAGGCATCGAAATCCGTGCTCGGCCTCTCTTCCCTGGCTTCTCTTCGACGCTCCGCATTCGCAGGCCATCCGCTCGGCATGCGGCGGGCCAGGCTGGGAAGGCGGCCCGAGGCTGCCAATTCCGTGCCCGGCCTGTCTTCCCTGGTTTCCTTTCGACGCTCCGCATTCGCCGGGCCGTTCGCTCGGCAGGCGGCGGGCAAGCCAGGGAGGGCCACCCGAGGCCTCCAAGTCCGTGCTCGGCTTCCCTTCCCTGGATTCTTTTCGACGCTCCGGCTTTCGCGCGGCCGTGCGCTCGGCGGGCGGCGTCCTCCCGGCGGTCCGAGGCGAGGCCTCGTCAGAGGGCGGCGGCGGAAGCCGCCCGCCCGGCCGGGCTGGCCGCCGGGTCGGGGGCCGGGGGCGGGGCGGGCCGGGCCTCGACTTGCTCGCTCTCGCCTTCGCCCTCGCCCGCGGCCGGCTCGCCCGGGCGCAGGACTCCCTGGACGTAGCGCGAGCTGTCGAAGTAGAGGCGGGCGGCGTCGCGGATCGAGTCGACGGTCACCGCCTCGACCAGGGTCTCGTAGTCCAGGATGTCGGTGAGCGGCAGGCCGTTCACCTCGTGGAACTCGAGCTGCGAGAGCCAGAAGCCGTTGCGCTCGAGCGCCGTCTCGCGGCCGCGGCGCTGGATCTCGCGCACCCTGTCGACGGTGTCCTGGCTCGGCCCCTCGTCCTTGAGCTTCTCGATCTCCGCCAGAGCCGTGGCCAGGAGCTCGTCCGTGCGCTCCGGGTCGCAGCCGAACGAGAGCCCCGAGTTGTAGCGCCCCCGCGGGTAGCGCGAGATGCTCGAGTAGACCCGCACCCCGTAGACCCCGCCCAGGTCCTCGCGCATCACCTCCCGGAGCCGGATTCGCAGCGCCTCGGCCATCGAGGAGGCCAGGTGGCCGGCGAGCGGGCTCCACTCCGTGAAGCCGTGGAAGACGAGGCGGACGCTCGCGCGCGGCTCGATCCCCCGGCGCACCTCGAAGCGGCTTACCGTCGGCCGCGCCCAGGCGTCCACGTCGCGCCAGGTCTCGGCGCGGCCCGTGGCCGGCAGCGCGGCCACCCAGGCCTCGACCAGCGGCCGCACCGCTTCCGGGTCGAAGCTGCCCACCAGGGTGAAGATCCACTCGGACGCGTCCGCGAAGCGCTCGCGGTAGATGGCGAGCGCCCGGTCGAGATCGAGCTCGTCCATCGCCTCGAGGGTCAGGAGCCGGCGCCGCGGATGCCCGCCGAACGTCGCCTGGTTCCACTCGCGCTCGAACCAGAACCCGGGTGACGCCTCCTGGTTCTCCAGCGCGCCGCGGGTCGTCGCGAGGTAGGACTGGAACGCCTCCTCGTCGCGGCGCGCGCCCGTGAACTCGAGATAGAGCAGCTGGAACAGGGTCTCGAGGTCCCTGGGCGAGGCCGCGCCGTCGACCTCCTCGCTGATCTCGCCGATGGACGCGCCCACCCCCACGACCTTGCCGGTGAGCTTCTTGCCGAGCTCGATCTGGTCGAAGTCGCCGAGGCCCATCTCGGCCACGACGGAAGCGGCCTGGATGGCCGTGATGTAGTCCTCCTCGGGAACGAGAGAATGGCCGCCCGGGCTGTAGCCGGCCAGCAGCACCTCGTCGTTCTTGAAATCGGTCGGCTTCAGGACCATCGTCACGCCGTTGCTCAGCCGCCAGCGCAGCGCCCCCACGGCGGAAATCTCCTCCTCCGAGACGACGGCTCCCGGCGGCGGCGGGCTCGCCACCAGGGGCTCGTCGCGGGTCCGGTCGACCCACGGCGTCACGCCCAGTCCGGCCACCCGGTCGAACGTCGCGAGCAGGTCCTCCGCGCTCGGGATCCCGGCCTCCTCCTTGTCGGGCCCGCTGACCAGGATCACCCGGTCCTCGTCGGTGAGCCACTGCTGGGCGCGGGCGTTGACCTCCGCGAGCGCGACGCCGGGCACGAGATCGGCGTAGAGGTCGCGGAGGTAGTCGATCCCGGGCTCGGGATCGTCCGCGAGGAAGTGGCGCACGTAGCCCCCCGCGTAGCGGTTCGATTCCCCCTTGTCGCGCTCCTCCCAGGCGCGCTCGATGCCGCGCAGGATGCCGGTCTTGGTGCGCTCGAGCTCCGATGCGGTGAAGCCCCAGGTCTCGACCCGGCGCGCCTCGGCGAGCAGGGTCTCGAGCCCCCGCAGGACGCCGCCGTCGCGCACCCGCGCCGCCAGCTGGTAGACGGACCGCGTGCGGCCCAGCGGCCCGGAGGCCGCGTACGCCCCCTGGTACGGCGGATCCGGCCGCAGGGAGAGCTCGCCGAGGCGCGCGATCATCATGTCGTCGTACATCGCGTCGATCAGCCGGCGCCGCAGCGCGGCGACGTCGTCGACCTTCTCGGCGGGGCGCTTGTAGCCGACCATGACGTCGATCGCCGTCGCCTCCGGATCGGTGACGATGGACGTCAGGGTCTCGCGGTGACCGGGGATCTCGTACTCGATCCGCGGCCGCGGCTCGTCCGGCCCCCGCAGCTCCCCGAACAGGCGCTCGATCGTGGCGATCACGCCGGCCTCGTCGAAATCGCCCACCGCGACGACGGCCATGAGGTCGGGCCGGTACCAGTCGCGATAGAAGCGCCGCAGCGCCTCCGGCGGCGCTTGCTCGAGCACCTCCTTCTCACCGATCGTCTTGCGCTCGGCGTAGCGCGAGCCGTGGAAGAGGACCGGGAGCTGGGCGTCCGCGATCCGCGCCCGCGCGCCGCGGCCGAGGCGCCACTCCTCGACGACCACGCCGCGCTCGAGCTCGATCTCCTCGTCCTCGAAGCTCACCCGGTGAGCCCACTCGGCGAGGATGTCGAGGCCGGTGGCCAGCGTCTCCTCGTCGTCGGTCGGCACCTCGAGCATGTAGACCGTCTCGTCGAAGCTCGTGTAGGCGTTGACGTCGGCGCCGAACCGCATGCCGATGCGCTCGAGATAGCTCACCAGCTCCTGCTTGGCGAAGCGCTCCGTGCCGTTGAAGGCCATGTGCTCCACGAAGTGCGCGAGACCGAGCTGGTCGTCGTCCTCCACGAGCGAGCCGACGTCGACCGCCAGGCGCAGGCTGGCGCGGTTCTCGGGCTTGCCGTTGGCCCGCACGTAGTAGGTAAGGCCGTTGGCGAGGCGGCCGACGGTGACGGCGGGGTCGAGCGGGATCGCGGCGTCCGCGGCCGGCAGCGCGGCGGGGGGCGGCGCCGGGGCGAGCGGGGGAACCGGGGGCGCGGGCGGAGCCGGCGCCGCGGCGCAGGCGAGCCACAGGAGGAGCGCGGGGGTCGTAGCGAGGATCGCGCGAGCGCGGGAGCTTCCGTGCATGGGTATCTCCAGGGGGTTCGGGAGGGGGCGCTCTCAGGGTCCGGGATCAGGGACAGGCGAGCCGGGTCGGGGATCCCGCGACCGACAGCAGGGTCTCGTCGCCGAGCCGGCGCAGGCCGCCGAGCGGCTCGCCGGCGGCGTCGACGAGGATCAGCTCGCCGGCACCGCCGAGCCGGTCGGCGTCGATCATCAACGTCGCCGCGCCGCCCTTCCTGCCGGCCAGCTCGAGGGTGATCCAGCCGTCGACGCGGCGCACGCCGCCGTCCAGCCCGTCGGCGGTCTCGTAGCGCGCGAGGTCGCTCGCCAGCTCGCGAACGCCGGCCTCGTAGAGGGTCGTGAGCTCGGGCGGCTCCACGGCACCGTCGCCGTCGTCGCGCCACAGTCTGAAGAAGCGCCAATAGCGGTCGAAGCCCGAGATCGAGCCGTCGCCGTCGGTGTCGAACGGGGCGAGCTCGGCGCAGTCGGCGACGCGAGTCACCGGTGTCGAGACCGCGGCAGGGGTGCCGGCCACGGCTCCCTCCGCCGCCGGAGCCACCGCGACCGGCTGCTCGACGGCAGCGGCCTCGGGGTCCGCGGCCAGGCGCCGCTCGACCTCGTCGCGAAGCTCCACCGGCAACGCCGCCAGCAGGGCATCGAGCTCCCGGCGCAGATCGAGGACGCGCTCGACGATCTCCGCGTCGGACAGCTCCCCGCCGACCGCATCCTCCGCCGCCAGGCAGGCCGCACCCTGCCAGAGCACCAGAGCGACGGCCAGGGACAGGATCCGCTTCATCGTTGCAGCCTAACCCACCGGGACGCGGTCGAATTCCGCGACCGGGCGGCCGAGGTCCGTCCGGTGGAGGCTCGGTTCGTCACAGGATCGTGAGGCGAAGGTGGAAAGCAGGTCGGTTCGGACGTTCCCGGGAATGAAACCCTTTAGACACGTTGGAGTTCGCTGCCAGGCGGCCATTCCGTCGCTGTCGAGATCCCGACCGATGAGCCGCCCGACACGGTTGGAGGCTCCGACGAATACCGCGGGGTTTGCTGGGTAGGGCGAAAAACCGGTTGCGCTGTCGCTCTCGGGGAGGCTCTCGTGCTGCCCGCCACCCCGACCTGCCGCGCTCCGTCCTCCAAGCCCTTGCCCCCGCGCGGTGCCATCCCAGGTGTCTTTCGCCCTACCCAGCAGACCCCCGCGGCGTTGCCCGGAGTCGACGTCGTGACCCGGGCGGTTTGCCGGTCGGGATCTCGAAAGGGACGGAATGGCCGCCCGGCAGCGACGCCCCGAGCAACCCCACCGCCCGCTCGCGGACCTCAGGATCCCGGAGCCTCGTCGCCGCCGGGCGGCTCTCTGTCCGGGATCTTCGCCCGCCCCGAGCCGAGCTGGACGAGAAGGGCGCCGACGCCCGCCAGCAGGATGCCCGCGACCTGGCGGGCGGCGAGCGACTCGCCGAGGAAGAGCCAGGCGAGAACGGCGATCTGGACGAGCATCGTGTTGTTGAGGACGCTCGATTCCGTCGCCGAGAGGCGCTCGAGGGTGCGGTTCCAGAGCGTGAAGGCGAACGCCGTGTTGACGGCCGCCAGCCAGAGCACGATGAGCCAGCCCGCCGGGCCGAGCCGGGGAGCGCCCTCCGTCGCCAGCCCGGCGAGGACGAGGCCCGCGGCGCCCACGCCCATGCTGACGACGGTCACCACCAGCGGGTGGAGGCGCCGCTCGCGATTCACTCCCCGGCCCAGCAGCGTGCCGCCGGCGTTGGCCAGCAGGCCCACCCCGGCCGCGGCGAGACCGATGGGGTGGAGAGGGACGGTAACGGGCAGGAAGTAGAGCGCCGCGCCGCCGAGGGCCAGCGCGAGGCCCAGCCACTGCGTTCCGGCCGGCCGCTCGCCCAGCAGCGGCACCCCGCCGAAAGCCACGACGGCGGGCGTGAGGCTCAGCGCGAGGCTCACGGCGACCGCCGGCAGATGGGCGAGAGCCACGAACTGCGCGCCCTGGGTCGCAAGATAGAAGACGAGGCCGAGCGCGCCGAGCCGCAGCCAATCCGCGCGCTCGAGTCCCGCCAGGGCGGCTCGCAGGTCGGGCCGCCGGAGGACGACGGGGAGGAGCATGAGGAAGGCGAGCCCGTAGCGCAGGCCGGCGAACCCGAGCGCCGGGATCTCGCGCAGCCCGATCTTGATGAGCACCCACGACGTCGACCACAGGAAGGTCACGAAGAGGGCCTGCAGGACCGCCCGGCGATGGGATGCGCCGCCCCTCGACATCCGCGCCGGCCTCCCGTCGTGCGCCGTCCCCGGCCGAACCGGCTAGCGGGCCGGCAGGAGCTCCAGCACCGTGCGGTTCATGGCCTCGACGCCGGACGTCACCGCCGGCCCGGGCTCGACGCGGAAGCGGGGTACATGGTGCAGCGTGTCGCCGGGCGACCGCAGCGCCGTCACTTACGGCTCACGTAGGCGATGAAGGCCGCGAGCCCGCCGGCCACGACGATCGCGCCGATCACCCGGAACAGGCTGATCACCCAGGCGATGCCGATGCCGAGCGCCGCCCACTGCACCCACCAGTCTCCCGGCGAGGTCATCCAGTTGATGACGAAGAGAAAGCCGAGAACGAGCGGTCCCACGAAGAGGAACTTCAACGCGCGCAACGTCTTGAGCATCCTGACCTCCTTGAGGACTCGGTCACTCCCACCTGTCCCCCTGCTCCTTGGCTTCTGTTACGGAAGAGCATAGCGCGTTGTTCCGCGCCAGACCGCGCCAGACTGGCGGTCCTGTCCACGATGACCCGACGCGCCCCAAGAATCGATCGCCGGGAAAAGACCCGGGTAGAGAAGAAACGGCGGCGCACGAGGCTGGCGATCACTTCAGACTCTCGCCGCCTTACCCGGAGGTCTTTTCGGCGACGACTCGCTCAACCTCCAAGCCCCGCCGGAGGGCACCCGAATCAGAAGGCAGGTTGCCCGATCGCTCGACCTCGCTGGCCCCTCCGTGCCTTCGCCGTCGCCGCTTTCCCTTGCCCTGTCCGGGAGTATCTTCGGCGACTACCCGGCGGGCAGGCTCGCAGCAACGCCCTTCGCTACGGCCTCGCCGATGAGGCGGTGCAGCTCGGCCCGGGGGTGCACGGGGTCGAAGAAGTACGGCCGGCGGTCCGGCAGGCCGGGGGCGAGGAGGGTCGGGAGGTCCAGGACCTCGAAGCCGGAGTCGCCGAGGGCGCGCAGAAAGCGCTCGTGGCGGTGGAAGCTGCGGTAGATCGGGACGAGCACGACGAGCCGGATGCGGCGGGCCCGGCAGAGCTCGCGGAGCTCTTCGTAGAAGAAGAGCCGGTCGGTTTCGGGAACCCGCACCTTGGTGCCGCGGCGGAGCTCGTTGGGGGGCTGGCGGCCCATCGCCCAGCGCGCGAAGTTGCTCCTGCCCTCCAGCCACAGGAGCGCCCGTGCGAGCGGCTTGCTCCTCGCCGAGAGCAGCTCGCGGTCGGTCAGGCCGGCCGTCGCCGGGTCGAGCATGGCGTCCCTCTCGGCGCGGAAGCCGACCCGGAGGAAGTCGTTGAAGCCGAAGTACGTGAGCACCACGTCGGGCTCGAGGTCGAGGCCGTAGAGCTTCGCGAAGGTCACCCCCTGCGCCAGCGCGTAGCCGCCGACGCCGGCGTTGATCGCGGTCACGGGCCGGCCCGTCGCCGCTTCCAGCTCGCGCGCCGCGACGCCCGTGTAGGCGCGCTCGAGCGGCAGGCGGAAGGCGGCCGTCGTCGACTCGCCCAGCGAGAGGATGCGGAGCTCGCCGGCCCGCTTCTTTCCGGGCAGCGGGCCGCGCAGGCCCAGCTCGTTGACGACGGCGGTGCCGTCGGCGGCGCGCCGCGGCGACATCCGCCAGAAGAGCAGCGGGTGGAACTCGCGCGTCGTGACCCAGTCCTCGAGGGTGGCCGCCATCAGGGGCTGGGGGCGGCCGGTCGGCGCCAGGAGGCGGGAGGCGAGCTCGACGGCGCCCAGGAGCACAGCCAGCAGGGCGAGGTTGACCGCCAGGACCAGGGCCGCGCGCCGCATCAGGCCTGCATCCTACGTCCGTCTGCGCGGCGCCGCCGCGGCGGACGGTGGCCCGGGCGGCGCATGGCGACGGCCGCTAGCCGCCCGTCGCCGAGCGGATGAAGCGCGCCAGGTCGTCCTTGAACTTCACCAACGAGGGCGGGTGGAGGTACATCATGTGGCCCGCCTCGTAGTACTCGACGGTGACGTTCTCCCGCTGCTCAGGGAGCAGGTCCATGTGCTCGAGGTAGTACTCCGTGGCGAGCTGGGGGGTGGCGAGATCGTAGTAGCCCTGCTGGACGAGGAGCTTCATCCCCGGGTTCTTCCCCATGGCGTGGGCGAGATCGACCGAGGTGTTGGGGAAGGGCGGCGCGAAGCGCCCGCCGTCCGGCGGCCGGTGCTTCCAGTCCCACTTCATCCACACCTCGCCCGAGACCTTGTACTCGAGGTCGCGGCCGAACTCGAGCTCGTTGTGGTAGTAGTCGAGGAAGGCGCTCGTGAACGCTGCCGTCACGGCCGCCGACTGCGGGTCGTAGCTCATCTCCTCGCCCAGCAGGTTGAAGCTGCGGCCGGCGTAGCGCGAGTCGATCCGCCCCGCCGTCTGCTTGCGGTCGCGCAAGAGCTCCTTGACGAACTGGCCGTGGGTGACCCGCAGGTTGGCGCGCTCCCAGTACTCCTCGTCGACCCCCGTGTAGCGGGCGAGCTTGGCGATCACGGCGGCGCGCTCGCTCGCGCCCAGGCGGCTGCCCTTCAAGAGCGCCGGCGCGAACTCGTCGTAGGCGAACGCCTTGACCTCGTCGAGAAACCCCGGCAGATCCGCGGGGCGCTCCGCGAGCGCCTCGTGGTACCAGGCCGTCGCCGCCAGCGTCGGCAGGAACATCACGTGCGGCAGGTCGACCCCGAGGCCGTCGAAGCCGGTGACCATCTCCATGAAGGGCGAGACGAGGACGACGCCGTTCAACGCCATCCCGTGGCGCTCGAGCAGCGCCAGCGACACGCCGCCGGAGCGCATCCCCCCGTAGCTCTCGCCGAGGAGGATCTTGGGCGAGGCCCAGCGGCGGTTCTCGGTCACCCACTTCTTGATGAAGCGGGAGACCGAGTCGATGTCCTGGTCGACGCCCCAGAAGTCCTCGCCGGCGGCCTCGCCCACGGGGCGGCTGTAGCCCGTGCCCACGGGGTCGATCATCACGAGGTCCGTGACGTCGAGGACGCTGTGCTCGTTGTCGACGACCTCGTAGGGCGGCGGCGGCGCGAAGTCGGCGTCGGGGGTGACGACGATCCTCGGCCCCAGGACCCCCATGTGCAGCCAGATCGACGCCGAGCCCGGGCCGCCGTTGAAGGCGAAGGTGACGGGCCGGCGGGCCGGGTCGTCCACCCCCTCGCGCACGTAGGCCGTGAAGCCGAACCGCGCGGCGGGCTTCTCGTCGGCGTCGTCGACGATCAGGTAGCCGGCGGTCGCCGTGTAGGCGACGGTCTCGCCGCCGATCCGGATCCGGTGGCTCGTCACCGAGGATTTCGGCTTGGGGGTCTCGGCCTCGGGGGTCTCGGCCTCGGGGGACTCGGGCCCGGTCGGCGGTGCGTCCGCGGCGATGGCCGGGAGCGAAGAAGAGAGCAATAGAACCAGTAAGAAAGAGACTCTGTTCACTCGGTTCCCCTCCCTCGGGCGGTTGAGCTGCGGCGCGAGGAGCGAGGTTAGCAGACTGCCGGTCGCGGGCCTGATATCCTCCGCCGGTCTACCAAGAGCCCGAAGAACGTACTTGCGTCAGAGGGGGGAGTAGCTCATGAAGTCGTCACTCGAGGGGCTTGGCTCACGGAGCCACGCGTTGCAGTTCCGCATCCCGGTTCTCGTGATCGCCCTGTCGCTGCTCGCCAGCAGCGCCGTTCTGGGGCAGCCCCTCTTCTCCAAGTCCTTCACGCCGGACACCATCGGTCCCGGCAGCACGGCGACGCTCGAGTTCCTCATCGAGAACATCCCGCAGCTCCGGGGAAGGGGGACAGGACCGGTCGGCGACCTGGCCTTCGTCGACAACCTCCCCGCCGGCATGGTGATCGCGGACTTCGCCGCCGCCGCGTCGACTTGCGGCGGCATCGTCGTGGCCCCCGAGGGCGGCAGCACGATCACGTTCAGCGACGGCACGGTCGCCGAGAACTCCTCCTGCTCGATCACCGTGGACGTGGAGGGCAACTTCACCGGCGAGGGCATCGTCAACGAGACGCTCACGAACGTCAGCGGCGAGCTGACCTCGAGCGCCGGCAACAGCGGCTCGGCGACGGCCGACCTCGTCATCGCCGCCGACCTGCCCGGGTTCAGCAAGGCCTTCTCTCCGAGCACCGTACCGCTGGGCGGCCGTAGCACGCTGACCTTCACGATCGACAACAGCGCGAATCCCGAGGCCGAGTACTTTCTGACCTTCACCGACTCCCTGCCCGCCGGCATGGTCGTCGCCGGCCCTGCCAACGCGGTCGATGCCTGTAGCGGCGCCGACGGCGTCCTCGGCGCCGTGCCGGGCACGAGCGTCATCACCTTCAACTCGGGCTTCTTGCAGCCCCTGGCCGGCGGCGAGAGCTGCACGGTCAGCGTCGACGTCGTCGCGGCCGGCGGCGGCGACCTCGGCAACACCTCAGGCGAGCTCTCCTCCACCGACGACCTCGTGAACTTCCTGTTCGCGGGCAAGGCGAGCGCCATCCTCGCCGTCGACTTCGACGTCCTCAACCTGATCAAGTCCTTCACCGACGACCCCGTGCCGCCCGAGGCCACCGTCACCCTCGAGTTCACGATCAACAACTTCAGCCGCGAGGACTCGGCCACGGGCATCACGTTCACGGACGACCTCGAGGCCGTGATCTCGGGCCTCGTCGCCCTGGGCCTGCCGGCCAGCGACGTGTGCGGCGCCGGCTCGACTCTCAGCGGCACCTCGGTGATCACCCTCACCGGCGGCAATCTGCCGCCCGAGGGCTCCTGCACCTTCAGCGTGACCCTGCAGCTGCCGGCCGGTAGCGTGGCAGGC
>JAOTWP010000239.1 GCA_029862975.1 Acidobacteriota bacterium | reverse complement strand
CCGACCACGGCACCAGCCCGAGGAGCTCCGGAAACCGGTGGTGGAACCCCGTCGCCCACTCCTCCAGGAAGTGGACGCCCTGCACGCCGATGGCGATCGCGAGGACGAGGGCGAGGCGGCGCCAGGCCGTTCGCTCCGCCGGCACCTCACGGCGCGCCAGGGTCAGGAGCAGCGCCGCGACCAGCATCACGTCGAGGGCGATCGTGCCGGTCAGGAAGCTGCGCAGCTCGGCGCTCATCGCGGGATCGATCTTGCGGCGGGCTCGCGGCTACGGCACGGTGGCGGACCAGGCCGACGTATCTCCAGACTCGAAGCCGTCGGCGAAGATCGCGGAGAAAGCGACGGAGAAGTCGTCGGCGAAGATGAGCTTCTGATCCGTGGGGAGGCGCCAAAGCAGCAAACCGGTCTCCCCTGCTCCGCCGCCATCGCAGCGAGGTCCAGTATAGGCCGGAAGCGGCCGAGCAGCGCCACCCCGTTACGGCCGCGGCCGCCGCCGCCGGGCACGCAGGCCAAGACGATCAGAACCGGGGCCAGAACCGAGGCCAGGGACTTCCGCGACCATCCGCGGGTCGGAGGCGTCGCAACAGGTGCTCCCCTGCCCTAGAATCGAATGGATCATGCCCGAGGCGACGTCGTCATGAGGTCGACCGGCTGGCTGCCGGTGGCGATCCTCTGCGTGACGGTTCTCGCCATCGGATTCTCGTGGTTCTCGTCCGAGCCGGATCGCGCGTATCTCTTCGATGGCGACCGGGGCCTGCCGCGTCCGGAGGTCCGGGAGTGGTGGGCCTACCTGCTCCCCGCCGCGGTCTCCGCCGGCGCGATAGCGATCATCGTCTTGCTGGCGGCACTCCGCAGCCTTCGACGAGGCGACGTCATCACCGCCTGCGGCCACGCCTCAGTCGGCCTCCTGGGACTGCTCGCCTTCACGGGAGCCAGCCTCTACAGCGGACTGAGGACGGCCCCCCCTCCGGAGCCTCCCGAGCTCCCGAGCCCTCGAGCCCCGGAGGACGTGTTCCTGGCGGTCCAGTGGTCGGACCTGGCCCGGTCCTTCGAGGATTGGCGCGACGGTGATTCGGTGCCCCCAGGGGTCCCGCTCGGTCCCGCCGGGATCGGACTGGTGGGTCATCCCGGGATCATCCCCTTCGACCCCTTCGTCCTTCACCGGATCTCCTTTGTCGGCCTGAGCGTGAGAGAGGTCGAGGCCTTGCTGGGCCCACCGCTCTCGGAAAGTCGTTCGCCCCTTCCGACGACGGCCATGGTCTACGTGTCGCGCGGGCCTTCCGCGGCATCGGGGCGCGCGACACTCATGTTGGCCACCAACGGCCCGACCGATCGCCCGACGAGCATCGTGAGAGCGGAGTCCATCCGCCTGCAGCGCCTTCAGTACTGAGCCCACGCCTCCCGGACCTCCAAGTGGCGGGAGAACCGTCGCGCCCTGCACCTTGCCGACCCGTGAGCCAAGGGGCCGACCCCGAGCCAAGGGGCTCAGTCTTCCGGCCTGGCGAGCTGCAGCCAGGGAGGCACAAGGGTAGCCGATGGCACGGCCACGGCCAGCTCGCGCCCGATCGCCGGATCGGCGATCGAGAACAGCCACCGGCCGGCCGCCAGCGCCATCTCCTCGGGGCTGGAGGAGGCCGGCCCGGGCGCGGCGTCGAGGGCGAGGCGGGTGCCCGCGGCGGTGCCGTCGCTGAGCCAGAGCTCGCGGCCGGTCTCGGGATGCCAGGCGGAAAAGAGGATGCCGCCGGGTATGGCGGCGAGACCGCGGGGCGCCGACGAGTCGGCCCCGGGAGCGACGTCGAGCACCCGTCGCGTGCCCGCCGGGGTGCCGTCGCTCACCCAGAGCTCCCGGCCGGAGACGCCGTCGTCGGCGGAGAAGAAGACCAGTCCGTCGCTCCAGGTCAGGTAGAACGGCCAGCCGGAGGCCGGGCCCGGTGCGATGTCGGCGAGCAGCTGAGTTCCCCCGCTGGTCCCGTCGCTGACCCACAGCTCGTGGCCGAGGGCGCCGTCGTCGGCGGCGAAGAAGACCCGCTCGCCGGCACCGAGGAAGATCTCGCCGGCGTCGGAGTAGTAGGGAGCCTGCGCCAGCCCGGCGAAGGAGCGCACCAGAGAGGCCGAATAGGGCGCGAACTCGGCGCGCCAGATCCCGCCGGAGCCCGCCACCAGCACCCCGTCCGGCAAGGCGGCGACGCGTGCGACCCCGAGATGGAGCCCGCCGGTGGTTCGCACCTCGAAGGTGCCGGCGGCCGTGCCGTCGCTCGCCCACAGCCCGCTCGCATGATCGCTCACGGCACCGAAGAAGAGGCGCTCGCCGGAGACGGCCGGGTACCACGGGTTGCTGCCGGCGGAGCCGGCGTCGATGTCTCGCACCATCGCCGTGCCTTGGGGGGTGCCGTCGCTCGCCCACAGCTCCCTGCCGTGGATCCCGTCCGCGGCCGAGAAGAAGAGCAGATCGCCCGCCGGAGTCAAGAAGTACGGTGAGCCCTCCTCCTCTCCCGGAGCGATGTCGAGGACCTGCTCGGTTCCGCCGGTGGTGCCATCCGTGCGCCACAGCTCGCGGCCGTGGAGCTCCGAGCCGCCGACGAAGTAGATCTCCCCGGCGAAGGGCGTCAGGCTGTGGGCGGCTTCCAGGGAGTCGGGCTGCAGGCGCCCGACGCCGGCGTCGGGCCGGTAGGCGAGAAGCTCCGACTCGCTCGAGGCGGTGACGGCAGTGAAAAGCGCCGCCCCGCCGTGCTCGACGAATCCGCCCGGCGCGCTGCCCGCGACCGCCGGCGCCAGGTCCCGCAGAAGCCCCGTACCCTGCCGCGAGCCATCGCTGAAGCAGGGCTCCGATCCGGTCTCGCCGTCGTTGCAGGCGAAGAACAGGCCGCCGCCATGGGGGGTCAGCAGCCGGACCGGCGGCTGCCAATGGAAGATGCCGGAGGGGCTGCCCGGCCACAGATCGGCGACCCGCCGGGTGCCCGCCGGGGTGCCGTCGGTCTTGAAGAGCTCGGAGCCGAAGCCTTCCTCGTAGGCCACGAAGAAGTGCTCGCGGCCCACCGTGTGGAGGCTTGACGGGCCCGAGGAGCCCGCGCCGGGATCGATGTCGGCCACGAGCTCCGTCGTCTCCGCGGAGCCGCCGGTACGCCAGAGCTCGAAGCCGTGCTCGCCGTCGTCGGCCCGGAAGTAGAGGGTCCCGCCGCGCTCCTCGAACCAAACGGGCGCCGAGTCACCGGCTCCGGGGGCGATGTCCGCGACCCTTCTGGCCGAGCCGGCATCGGGGCCGCTGGCCCACAGCTCCACGCCCTCGACTCCGTCGTCGGCCTGGAAGTAGATCTCGCCGGCGTAGGGGTGGAAGTACCTTGGATCGCCGCTCGCCGCTCCCGCCTGAAGCTCGGCGAGCAACCTCGTGCCTCCGGCGGTGCCGTCGCTGGCCCAGAGCTCGACCCCCGAGACGCCGTCGTCGCCCGCGAAGACGAGCTCCCCCCAGGGGGCCGCGGCGAGCCGCACCGGAAAGCCCGTGAAGTAGTAGTCGTAGGGGATCCCGCTGGCCGGACCCGGATTCAGATCTTGCACCAGGTGGGTGCCCGCGGCCGTGCCGTCGGTGACCCACAGCTCGCGACCGTGGGCGCTGGTCGCGGCCGAGAAGTAGACGAGACCGTCGAGCTCGGTCAGGTCGGCCGGTGACGAGCCGACGTCG
>JAOTWP010000092.1 GCA_029862975.1 Acidobacteriota bacterium | reverse complement strand
GTGAACCATTCTCCCGTCCTTCCTGCTGCCTTCCTGCTGCCTTCCTGCTTTCCTGCTCCCGCGTTCGCCGGCCGTCGGGGGGCTCTCGCGCCCTCGTCGCACCTGCCGGCAGACCCGCTCGCGGTCGGCGGATTCTACCGTTTCCGTCGACCGCGGTCTTCACCGGCGGCTCAGCCCTCGCGGGCCTCGAGATCTCGGAGCGCGCTCTCGGCCGCCGCCTGCTCCGCGTGCTTCTTGCTGCGGCCCACGCCCAGGGCCAACGTCTCGCCCCCCACCCGGCATTCGACCGTGAACAGTTTCTCGTGGTCGGGTCCCTCGGACGCGGTGAGGACGTAGCGCGGCACGGAGCGCCCCGCCGCCTGGAGAAGCTCCTGCAGCGCCGACTTGGCGTCCCGGTAGCGCCACTCACGGCGGGCCCCGTGCGCCTTCGTGAGCAGCTGCCGGACGAAGGCCCGCGTGGGCGCGAAACCGCCATCCAGGTAGATGGCGCCGATCACGGCCTCGAGCGCGTCGGCCAGCAGCGAGGGCTTGCCGCGACCGCCGGAGCGATCCTCTCCGACACCGAGCCGGATCAGCTCGCCCAGGCCCAGGTCCTCCGCGTGAGCCGCCAGCACCGGCTCGGAGACCAGGAAGCTCTTGAGCTTGGAGAGCTCGCCTTCGCTCGCCTCGGGCCGGCCGCGGTACAGCCAGTCGGCCGACACCAGCGCCAGCACCGCGTCGCCCAGAAACTCGAGGCGCTCGTAGCTCACCCCGAGCCCCCGCTCGTTGGCGTACGAGCGATGGGTGAGCGCCTCGCGAAGGAGCTCCGGGTCGTCGAAGCGGTATCCCAGCCGCTTCTGGAGCTGCTCGAAGCCCTCCGGAAGGACCGGCCGGCGGCGCAGGAAACGTCTCATCTGCGGCCGAAGCGGCTCTCGAGATCGCCGTCCGTCATCCGCATCACGATGGGCCGGCCGTGGGGACAGGCGAAGGGCTGCTCGGCGGCGAAGAGCTCGGCCACGAGCGCCTCCATCTCCGCCGCCGAAAGCGGCTCGTGCATCTTCACGGCCGCCTTGCACGAAGCGTCGGCGGCGAGGGCCGCGAGGAGCGCCGCACGCAGCGTCGCGGGATCGTCGGCCTCCCACGGGGACGCGGCCAGGCGCGCGACGAGCCGTTCCGCCTGCTCCGGGCCGAGCCCGGCGGGCGTCTCGGACAAGGCGATGGTGTTTCCGGAAAGGACCGCGAGGTGGAATCCGCAGCTCTCGAGATCCTCCTGGTGCTCCCGGATCCGCAGCGCCTCGGCGGCCGACAGCTCCAGGATCACCGGCTGCAGCAGCTTCTGGGTGACGCTCGACTCCGCGGCCATGGCGCGCGCGATGCGCTCGAAGAGGACCCGCTCGTGGGCGACGTGCTGATCGATGATGTAGAGGCCGTCGGGACCCTCGAGGAGGATCATCGTGCCCTTGTACTGGCCGAGCAGGCGGAAGGGGCGCTCCGCGCCGCCGCGCCCGGCGAGGCGGACCGGGGCCCGCTCGAGCGGTGCGTAGGCGGCCTGAGCGAGGCGCGCCCCCTCGGCGACGGCCGACGGCCCGCGGTCGAACGGCCCGCGGCCGCCGCCCTCCCGCTCGCCGAGCCCCTGCCACGCGAACGGCACCTCCGGCCTCCGGCCGGCCGGCCCGAAGCCGGCCTCGACCTCGCCCAGGGCGGCCCGCAGCCCCCCCCGCAGCGCCGCTCCGGCCCGCTCGAGGACCAGCGGGTCCCGGAATCGCACCTCGGCCTTCTGGGGATGGACGTTGACGTCCACCGCCTCCGGCGCGAGGTCGAGGAAGAGGAAGAGGGCGGGGAACTCCTCGCTACGCCACTCCTCGCGAACGGCGCGATAGAACACCGCCATGACGGCGCGGTCGCGGATCATCCGCCCGTTGACGAAGGCGAAGCGGCGGCGGCCGCGGGCGCTGGCCGGGCCGCCCACGAAGCCCCAGATCCGGCCGCCGTCGGGGGTCGCGGCGGCCGGGATCACGGCCAGGTCGTCGGCCAGGGCGGGGCCGAAGATCTGGCCGATCCTGAGCCTCGCCCCCTCCTCGCCCGCGGGCGCGGGCGCCACCTCGAGCAGCGGCCGGCCCTCCTGGCGCAGCTCGAGCCTGACGCCGGGGCGCGCCAGGGCGTAGGCCTGCACCACCGCGGTGGCATGGCGCAGCTCCGTGGCAGGAGCCTTGAGGAACTTGCGGCGCGCGGGCACGTTGAAGAAGAGCGCGGCGACCTCGACCCGGGTGCCGCGGGGGTGCGACACCGGCGCCACCGACCGCACCCGGCCGCCCTCGATCCTTACCCTCACGCCCTCGCCGGCGCGCTCGGCCGTCGTCAGCTCGACGCGGGCGACGGCGGCGATCGAAGCGAGCGCCTCGCCGCGGAACCCGAAGGAGCTCACCCGCTCCAGATCGTCGAAATCGGAGATCTTGCTCGTCGCGTGCCGGTCGAAGGCCAGCAGCGCATCGTCCCGGTCCATGCCGCCGCCGTCGTCGGCGACGACGATGCGCCGCTTGCCTCCCGCCTCGAGGTCGATCTCCACCGACCCGGCGCCGGCGTCGAGCGCGTTCTCGAGCAGCTCCTTCACCACCGCCGCCGGCCGCTCCACGACCTCGCCGGCGGCGATCTGGCTCGCCAGACGGTCGGAGAGGATGTGGATCTTGGCCACAGGGGTGATTCTCGCGGCGGGAGACTGCAGGCTGTCGAGCCGCCTACGGCCTCAATAGCCGAGGGTCGAGCGGCCCGCCGCGAGCCGGGCGATCGGCACCCGGTAGGGAGAGCACGAGACGTAGTCCAGCCGGCAGCCCTCGAAGAAGCGGATCGAGCTCGGCTCGCCGCCGTGCTCGCCGCAGATGCCGATCTTGAGCAACGGCTTCGTGGCGCGGCCGCGCTCGCAGGCCAGGGCCACGAGCTGTCCGACGCCCTCGACGTCGAGCTCGGCGAATGGATCGCCGGGGAGGATCCCCTGCTCGACGAACTGCGGCAGGAAGCCGGCGACGTCGTCGCGCGAGTAGCCGTAGGTCATCTGCGTCAGATCGTTGGTTCCGAAAGAGAAGAAGTCGGCGTGGGCGGCGATCCGGTCGGCGACGAGCGCCGCCCGCGGCACCTCGATCATCGTGCCGATCGGGATCTCGAGCTTCTGGCCCGCCGCCGCCAGGACGCGTTCCACGACCGCCGCGACGCGCTCCCGAAGGCGCGACATCTCGGCCTCGGTGCCCACTAGCGGGACCATGATCTCGGGCCGCGGATCCAGGCCCCGGGCCGCCAGCGCGCACCCGGCGCGGGCGATCGCCTCCACCTGCATGTCGTAGATGTCGGGGTGGGTCAGCCCGAGGCGGCAGCCGCGGTGCCCGAGCATCGGATTGAACTCCGCCAGGCTTTCCACGGCGTCGAGGACGGCCTGGCGCTCGAGGCCCATCTGCGCGGCGAGCTGCGCCACCGCCTGCTCCTCGCGGGGCAGGAACTCGTGGAGCGGCGGGTCGAGCAGCCGCACCGTCACGGGCAGGCCGTCCATCGCCTCGAGGATACCCTCGAAGTCGCCCTGCTGGACGGGCAGGAGGTGCGCCAGGGCGCCCCGCCGGCCGTCGACGCCGGTGGCGAGAATCACCTCTCGCACCCACGGCAGCCGGTCCTCGGCGAAGAACATGTGCTCCGTGCGGCACAGGCCGATGCCCTCGGCGCCGAGCGCCCGCGCCACCCTCGCGTCCTCCGGGGTGTCGGCGTTCGCCCGCACCCGCATCCGGCGGGCGGCGTCCGCCCATTCGAGCAGCTGTCGCGCCGCCACGACCAGCGGATCGTCCGACGCGCTGCCGGCGAGCAAGGACTGCAGGAGCGCCGACGGCTGCGCCGCCAGCTCCCCGGCGATCACCTCGCCCGTCGTCCCGTCGATGGAGAGCCGGTCGCCTTCGGAGAAGACCCGTCCCGCCACCCGCACCACGCCCGCCTCGCTGTCCACGGCCAGCGCGTCCGCGCCCACGATGCAGGGCTTGCCCATGCCGCGGGCGACGACGGCGGCGTGCGACGTCATTCCGCCGCGCGAGGTGAGGATCCCGGCGGCGGCGTGCATGCCCACGATGTCCTCCGGCGACGTCTCGTCGCGCACCAGCAGGACCGGCCCCGCCGCCGCCATCGCCGTGGCGCGCTCGGCCGTCAGAGCGATGCGCCCCGACGCCGCTCCCGGCCCCGCGGCGAGCCCCTTCGCCAGCAGCCGCCCGCCGGCGACCGCCGCCCGCTTCTCGACCTCCTCGAACACCGGCGCCAGCAGCTGGGTGAGCGCGAGGCCGCCGAAGCGCGACAGCGCCGTTGCCGAGTCGATGCGGCCCTCGCGCACCATGTCGACGGCGATGCGGGCGGCCGCGCTGCCCGTGCGCTTGCCGTCGCGGGTCTGCAGCATGTAGAGCTTGCCGTCCTCGATCGTGAACTCGACGTCCTGCATGTCCCGCCGCTCGTCCTCGAGCCGGGCGCAGAACCGCTCGAGATCCCGGTAGGCCTCCGGGAAGTCGGCCACGAGACCGGGCGCGCCCGCGACCGGGGCGATCGCGAGCGGCGTGCGGATGCCGGCGACGACGTCCTCGCCCTGGGCGTTGACGAGATACTCGCCGTAGATGCGCGGCTCGCCCGTGCCGGGATCGCGGGTGAAGGCGACCCCCGTGGCGCAGCCTGGACCGCGGTTGCCGAAGACCATCGTCTGCACGTTCACGGCGGTGCCGAGATCTTCGGGGATGCCGTGCAGCCGCCGGTACTCGCGGGCGCGGCGCACGTTCCAGCTGTCGAAGACGGCGGACACCGCGCCCCACAGCTGGTCCCGGGGAGCCTCGGGAAACGTCTTGCCGTGGTCGGCGATCAGCGCGAGGTAGCCGTCCGCCACGACCTGCAGGGCGTGCGCCGGCAGCTCGGAATCGGTCTGGACGCCCGCCTCGGCGCGGGCCGCGGAGAGGATGCTCTCGAACCCCTCGTGCGGCACGCCGAGCACGACGTCGCCGTACATGGTCACGAGGCGCCGGAAGCAGTCCCTGATGAAGCGCTCGTCGACGCCGGCGGCGATCTGCGCCTCCACGATCTCGCGATTGAGCCCGAGGTTGAGGACCGTGTCCATCATCCCGGGCATCGAGAACTTGGCGCCCGAGCGCACGGAGAGCAGGAGCGGGTTGGCGGGATCCCCGAAGCCGCGTCCCTGGAGCGCTTCGACGGTGGCCAGCTGGTCGTCGAACTGCGCCGCGAGATCGTCGGGATAGGTACGGTCGTGGGCGTGGTAGTACCTGCAGACCTCGGTCGTGATCGTGAATCCCGGCGGCACCGGGATGCCCAGCGCGCTCATCTGCGCCAGCCCCTGGCCCTTGCCGCCGAGAGTTTCCTTGGACTCGCCGGCGCCCTCCGCCGCGCCGCCCCCGAAGCCGAAGATGTGCTTCTCCCCCATGACGCCTACTCCTTTCGCAGCTCCGCGCGATCCACCACCATCTCCGTCAGGCGCGCGGTTCGCGACAACGTTCGTTGGATCGACTGCAAGAGCGCGATCCGGTTCTGGCGCAGATCCCGGTTCTCGTCCATCACGAGGACCTCGACGAAGAACCGCTCGAGGACGTCCGCGAAGCGCGCGATGCTGCGCAGGCATTCGTCGTAGGCGCCCTTGCCCTCGGCGGATTCGACCTCGGCCCTCAGGTCGCGGCTCGCCTGGAACAGCCGCCGCTCGGCCTCCTCCCGCAAGAGCTCTTCCCGGAAGACGTGCTCTCGCGTGTCCTTGAGGATGTTGGCGATCCGTTTCGCCGCCAGCACGACGGCCAGGAAGCCGCGATCCTCCCGCCTGCCGTGGAGGGCGCGGACCCGCGCCCTCAGGTCGGGGAGGTTGCCGAAGCCCACGGCGAGGCCGGCCTCGATCTCGTCGTAGGCGAAGCCCTCGAGCCCCAGGATGTGCCGCACCCGGTTCTCGAGGAAGGGCCGCAGGTGGCTCAAGACCTCCTCGCCCCCGCGCTCGAGGCGGTCGCCGTAGAGCAGCACGGCCCGGGCCGCCACGAGGTCGAGGTCGAGCGGCAGGTCGGCCTCGAGGACGATGCGGACGAGCCCCTGGGCGGCCCGGCGCAGGCCGAAGGGGTCGCGGCTGCCGGTCGGCATCAACCCCAGGCCGAAGATCCCGACCAGGGTGTCGACGCGGTCGGCGATGCCGCACACCACGCCAACGCGGCCGCGCGGGATCGGGTCCGACGCCGCAACCGGCAGGTACTGGCCGTAGATCGCCTGCCAGACGTCTTCCCGAGCCCCGTCCTCGCGGGCGTAGATGCCGCCGATGACCCCCTGCAGCGACGTGAACTCCTTGACCATCTCGGTCGTCAGGTCCGCTTTGAGGAGCCCGGCGGCGGTCACCGCGTCCTCGCGCTCCTCCGACCAGCCCAGCTCGTCGCAGAGCATCTGCACCAGCTGCCGGATCCGCTGGGACTTCTCGGCGTAGCTGCCGAGCTTGACGTGGAAGGTCAGTGCGGGGAGCCGCGCCGCGTGCTCTTCGAGGCTGCGCTTGCGGTCCTCCCGGAAGAAGAACCGCGCGTCCGACAGCCGGGCATCGACGACCCACTCGTTGCCGGCCCGCACCTTCCCTTCGGGATCGTCCGGGCGGTCCATCACCGTGACGAACCCCGGCAGCAGGGCCTGGCCGGACTGGAGGGTGAAGGCGCTCTGGTGGTCGCGCAGACTGGCCGTCAGCACCTCGCTTGGCAGGGCGAGGTAGTCCACGTCGAACGAGCCGCCGACCACGCCGGGGATCTCGCAGATGGACGTCAGCTTGTCGAGAAGCTCGGAGTCCTCGCCGACCAGCCCCCCCATCGCGCTCGCCGTCTCCCGGATGCCCGCGGCCAGCCGGTTGCGCCGCGCCTCGAAATCGACCACCACGTGCCGGCGCGCGAGCTTGCGGCGGTAGTCCGCCGCGCCCCGGACCTCGAACGGCCGCGGCGCCAGGATGGGATGGGCCACGGTCGCGCGCCCGCTGGCGACGCCGAAGAGCTCGAACGGCACCACCTCCCCGTCGAAGAGGGCCACGATGCCGAGGATCGGCCGCACCCAGGGGCCGATCCCGGCCCCCCAGCGCATCGTCTTGGGCCAGTCGAGGCCGGCGATCGCGGCGGGCAGGACGGCCGCCAGGATCGCCGCGGCCGAGCGTCCCTTCTTCTCGATCTCGACCACGACGTAGTCGCCCTTGTCGAGGGTCACCCGCCGCAGCGCCGCGGCGTCCACGCCGCAGCGCTTCGCGAAGCCGAGCGCCGCCGCCGTCGGCCGCCCGGACGCGTCGAAGGCGGCGCTCGCCGGAGGACCGACCTCCCGCGCCGTCTCGTCGGCCTGCGCCGCGGGGATCCCCGTGACCACCAGGCACAGACGCCGCGGGCCGAAGTAGCCGGCGAGCCGGCGCGGCGCCAGGCCGGCCGCCTCGAGCCCCGAGCGGACGTCGCCCTCGAGCTGGGAGAGCGCGGGCCGCAGCATCCGCGCGGGGATCTCTTCGCTGCGCACCTCGAGCAGCAGCTCACCCCTGGCCATCGGCACTCTCCACGGCGGATCCGCTCGCGGCAAGGAGCGGGAAGCCCAGCGCTCTGCGGCTCTCGACGTAGGCCTCGGCGCAGCCGACCGCGAGATCGCGCACCCGCTTGATCAGGGCCACCCGCTCGGTGACCGAGACCGCGCCCCGGGCGTCGAGGACGTTGAAGGCGTGCGAGCAGCGCAAGGCGCACTCGTAGGCCGGAAACACCACCCCAGCCTCCAGGCAGCGCCTGGCCTCGCGCTCCAGGCCGGCGAACTGCTCCTTGAGGAAGCCGACGTCGGCGAGCTCGAAGTAGTACTTCGAGGACTCCACCTCGTCCTGGTGCCGCACCTGGCCGTAGCTCACGCCGCCGGCGACCCAGTCGACGTCGTAGACGTTGCGCGACAGGCCGAGGAACATCGTGAGCCGCTCGAGGCCGTAGGTGAGCTCGACGCTGATCGGATCCAGCTCCATGCCTCCCGCCTGCTGGAAATAGGTGAACTGCGTGATCTCCATGCCGTCGAGCATCACCTGCCAGCCGACCCCCCAGGCGCCCAGGGTCGGCGCCTCCCAGTTGTCCTCCTCGAAGCGGAGGTCGTGCACCGCGAGGTCGATCCCCATCGCCTCGAGGCTCTCGACGAAGACCGCCTGCACGTCGGCCGGCGACGGCTTGAGGATGACCTGGAACTGGTAGTGCTTGCCGAGGCGGAACGGGTTGTCGCCGTAACGGGCGTCCGCCGGCCGGCGCGAGGGCTGTACGTACCCCACCCGCCAGGGCTCCGGCCCCAGAACCCGGAGGAACGTGTCGGGATGCATCGTGCCCGCCCCGACCTCGAGGTCGTAGGGCTGTTGCAGGACGCAGCCCCGCTCCGCCCAGAAGCGGGAGAGGTCGAGAATCAGGTCCTGGAAGGACTGCATAGGATCTCCTGCATGACGCGGTAGCTCTTCAACTCGTGCTGAAGAAAGGCGCGGCGGATCCTGCCGGTGAGCTGCTCCAGCTCCGCCACGACGCCCGCGGCGGGCGGGTCGGCGGCCAGCGCGGGCAGGGCCTCGCGGCCGATGCGCAGCAGGAGCTCGACGGCGGCCGCGGACACCGGGCTGCCCGTGCCGCAGCCGGAGCACCGCAGCGCGTCGTCGCCGGCGCCCAGGACCGCCCCGCGCTCGAGGCTCCGGCCGCACTCGGGGCAGCGCCGCGGCGGCGGAAAGATGCCCGCCAGCCGCAGCGTCCACGCTTCGAAGTAGCGCGCCGCCAGCCTGCGGTCGACCCCCGCCAGCAGCGCCTCGAGGGTCGAATCGAGAAGCCTGTAGAGGTGCTCGCTCGGGTCGTTCTCCTGGGCGAACTCGAGGACGTGTCCGGCGAGGCAGCCGCCGAGGAGGATCCCCTCGAGATCGGACTGCAGCCGCCGGGCCGGACGGACGAGCTCGACCGCGGAGATGCGCGCGAGGTCGCGTCCCTCCTTGTGGAACCACGTGACGTTCGCCTTGGCCAGAGGCTGGAGGGCGCCGGCGAAGCGGCTGTACTTGCGCCGCGCGCCCCGCGCCACGCCCCGCACCTTGCCGTGCGCGGACGAGAGCATGGTGGCGATGCGGTCGTTCTCGTGCAAGTCGTAGACATCGAGCAGAATGACCTCGGCACTGGTGAGCATCGAGAGGGGCGCGCGCCGCTCTTCACGCCAGCAGCCGCGACAGCAGGAGGGCGAGGCTGAAGAAGATCAGGATCCCCGTGATGTCGTTCGAGGTGGCGACGAGGGGGCCTGCCGCCACCGCCGGATCGACGCCGAGGCGCGAGAAGAGGATGGGGATGAGGACCCCGGTCAGCGAGGCGAGGAGGATGGCCACGAACATCGACACGCCCACGACGAGCCCGTGGAACGGGCTCGCCTTCAGGAAATAGGCAGCCAGGCCCACGATGGCGGCGCACGAGACCGCGAGGATGACCCCGACCTTGAACTGCTGCCACAGGAACCGGCGCACCTGTCCCGACGCGAGCGATACCCGGCCCGTGGCCAGGCCGCGCACCGAGATCGTCGACGTCTGGCTGCCGATGTTCCCCGCCATCCCCATGACCACCGGCAGGAACGCGAACAGCGTCAGGTAGACGACGCTCCCGACGGAGGTCTCGAAGCGGCTCAGGAGCAGCGCCGCACCCAGGCCGCCGAGCATGTTGACGAGAAGCCAGGGCAGCCGGATCCCGGCCACCTTGAAGGAGCGGTCCTGGTAGATGATCTCGTCCTCGGTGGTGCCGACCATCTTGTAGAAGTCCTCGTTGGCCTCCTCCTGGACGACGTCGATGATGTCGTCCACGGTCACGATGCCGACCAGCTTGTTGTCGTCGTCGACGACCGGCACGGCGAGGAGGTTGTACCGCGTGGCCAGCTCGGCAACCTCCTCCTGGTCGGTCTCGATGTGGACCTTGATCAACGAGCGGGTCATGACCTCCGACAGCTGGCGCGCGGGCGGCGAGAGCAGAAGCTGCCGCAGCGACGTGACGCCGGTCAGGTGCCCCGCCTCGTCGACGACGTAGAGGTAGAAGATGTTCTCCAGATCGCGCGACTCCTGGAGTGAAGCGATCGCCTCGCTGATCGTCTTGTCCTCGGACAGCGCGTAGAACTGCAGGTCCATGATCCGCCCGGCGGAATCGTCGCCGTAGGTGAGATGGGTCTGGACCGTGTCCCGCGCTGCCAGGTTGACGAGCTCGAGAACCTCCCTGCGCCGGTCCTCGGGCAGCGCTTCGATGAGAAAGACCTGATCGTCGACGGCCTGCAGGGAGAGCAGGCCGGCGATCCGCTTCGGCGTCAGGCCGGCGAGCAGCGACAGGCGAAGGGCCGGCTCGGCCTCGACCAGCACCTCGCCGGCCGCCTCCGGGTAGTCCTCCGCGAGGATGTCGAAGACGAATCCCTGGTGGTCAGGCGTCAGGGTCGGCAGGACCTCGGCGACGTCCTCGGGCCGGGTCTTGCGCAGCAGGTTGGTGATCTTGGCGCGCGCGCCGCGGCGCGCCAGGCGGCGCAGGGTGTCGGAGACCAGCGTCGTGCGCCGGTTGACTGCCAGCACTTCTCTGGGCTGAGCCTTGGCCATCACCGTCCACCTGGAGGTTCACTGAATCGGGCTTCTCTGCAAGCTCGCGGCCGCCTTCCGGCCGCGATCCCCGCGCCGCGGGACGCCGCCCGCGGCGGCCCATTGTAGCTCGTTTGCCGGGGCCGGATTCAGCCGCTCCCGAGGTCGCCCTCGAGGTCGCGCTCCAGGAGTGCCAGCAGCCGCGCGTCCTCCCGCCAGCGCGGCGCGTGACGCACGTGCAGCTCGAGGTGGACGCGGCGTCCGAGGAACTCCTGCAGGTCGAGGCGCGCCCGGGTGCCGATCTCCCGGACGCGCTCGCCCCCCTTGCCGATCAGGATCTTCTTCTGCCCGGGGCTCTCGACCAGGATCGAGGCGAAGATCACCGTCTGCGCGGAGTCGCCGCCCTCTTCCCAGCGCTCGATCTGGACCGCCGTCGTGAACGGCAGCTCGTCCCGGGTCTGGGCCAGGACCTGCTCGCGGATCCGCTCGGCGGCGTGGTAGCGCTCGGGCTGGGTCGTCAGCAGCTCGGGATCGAACCGCGGCGGGCCCTCCGGCAGGCGGCGCCAGAGGAGCGCGAGCAGCTCGTCGCAGCCTTCGCCGGTGGCGGCGCTGATCGGCACGATCTCCTCGAACGTCCCGGCGGCGCCGTAGCGCGCCATCAGCGGCAGGAGCCGCGGCTTGGCGACCCGGTCGATCTTGTTCAAGGCGAGCACCCGGGCACCGGGCGCCCGGCCGGCCCGCTCCAGCAGATAGGCGTCGCCGCCCCCGAACGGCGTGGACGCGTCGACGAGGAGGCAGACGACGTCGGCCGCGTCGAGGGCCTCGATGGCGTGGCGCACCATCTGGCGGTTGAGGTGGTGCAGCGGCTTGTGCACCCCCGGGGTATCGAAGAAGATCATCTGTCCCCGCTCTTCGGTCAACAGACCGACCAGCCGGTGACGAGTCGTCTGCGGCTTGTCCGAGACGATCGCCAGCTTCTGGCCCAGCCAGCGGTTCATCAGCGTCGACTTGCCGGCGTTGGGACGGCCGATCAACGCCACCGAGCCGCAGCGTGGCGGGCTGGAGCCGTCAGTCATCTCCGATCCACCGGTCGCGCAGATCGAGCTCGAGCGAGGCCATCTCGCCGCCGTCCTGCTCGTGGTCGTGGCCGAGACAGTGCAGGACGCCGTGCAGCAAGAGCTCCTTGAGCTCGCGCTCGAGGCCGTGCCCGAGCTCCCGCGCCTGGGCCCTCGCCACCGGCATCGCGATGAGGACGTCTCCCAGATGATGCCCTTCCGGGGTGGCGCCGCCCGGGAACGACAGCACGTCGGTCGCGCCCTCGCGGCCGCGCCGGCCCTCGTTGATCGCCCGGACCTCGTCGCTGCCCGCCAGGCGCACGCCGAAGCTGGCCGCGCCCGGCGCCAGCTCGGCCAGCAGCGCGGGCAGCCATCTCGCCAGCTCGGCCAGGAGGCGCGGCTCGGTGCGCGCGGCGTCCTGGACGGCGATCTCGCAGCGCGGCGTCACGTCGTGCCGGCGTCCGAGTCGTCCCGCGCTCTCGGCGCGGCGCGCTCGTAGGCCCCGATGATCTTGGCGACCAGGGGGTGGCGCACGACGTCGCGCTCCGTGAACTTGATGAACTTGATGCCCTCGATGCCCGAGAGGATCTCCACCGCCTCGACGAGGCCGGAGGCCTTGCGCGACGGGAGATCGATCTGGGTCACGTCGCCGTTGACGACGGCCTTGGAGTTGAAGCCGACCCGGGTGAGGAACATCTTCATCTGCTCCGAGGTCGTGTTCTGCGCCTCGTCGAGGATGATGAAGCTGTCGTTCAGGGTGCGGCCGCGCATGAAGGCGAGGGGGGCGACCTCGATCGTTCCCCGCTCGAGCATCCGGCTCACCCGCTCGAAGCCGATGATGTCGTAGAGCGCGTCGTAGAGCGGGCGCAAGTAGGGATTCACCTTCTCGACGAGGTCGCCGGGCAGGAACCCGAGCTTCTCGCCGGCCTCGACCGCCGGCCGCGCCAGGACGAGACGCTTCACCTGGTTCTCCTGCAGGGCGATGGCGGCCATGGCCACGGCCAGGTAGGTCTTGCCCGTGCCGGCCGGCCCGACGGAGATCACGAGATCGTGATCCGCCATGGCCTGGAGGTAGAGCCGCTGCCCGAGGCTGCGCGGGCGCACCCGGTCCCCCACCCGAGCCACCCCGCCCTCGGGCAGGAAGAAGCTCTCGAGCGACGTCTCCGGCGCCTCCTGGAGCACGCGTACCGCGGTGTCCACGTCGTCCGCTTGCAGCCGGTACCCGCGGTCGAGCAGGGCCGACATCTGCTGCAGGAGCCGCTGCACGACCTCCTGCCGCGCCGGGTCGCCGGCGATCCGCACCCGGTTGCCGCGGGCGCTCAGGGAGACCTCGAACGCGCGCTCGATGTGGCGCAGGTTCTCGTCGCGCGTTCCGAAGAGGGCGGCGATCCCCTCGTCGCCCAGGGTCACGTCGACCACCGGCGGGCCGGAGTCGCGGGGAATCGTCATCGCGGGAGGGTGCGGGCGCCCGTCACTTGCCGCCGTAATCGTAGAACCCGCGGCCGCTCTTGCGTCCGTAGCGGCCCGCCAGCACCATCCGCTTGAGGAGCGGGGGCGGGGCGAAGCGCGCCTCCCGGTACTCCTCGAACATGATGTTGGCGATGTAGTAGGTCGTGTCGAGGCCGACGAAATCGAGCAGGGTCAGCGGCCCCATCGGATGGCCGCAGCCCAGCTGCATCGCCTTGTCGATGTCCTCGACGCTCCCGACGCCCCCTTCGTAGGCGCGGATCGCGTCCAGGAGGTAGGGAACGAGCAGACGGTTGACGATGAAGCCGGAGTTGTCGCCGCACGAAACGGGCTCCTTGCCCGTGCTCCGGACGTACTCGTGGACCTCGGCGAGGACGTCCTCGGCCGTCGCCAGGGTGCGCACGACCTCCACGAGCTTCATGACCGGCACCGGGTTGAAGTAGTGGAGCCCCACGAAGCGCTCCGGCCGCCGGGTCGCCATCGCGAGCTCGGTGATCGTGAGCGACGAGGTGTTGCTCGCGAAGATCGCGCTCTCCTTGGCCACCTCGTCGAGGGCCGCGAACGTCCGGCATTTCTCCTCGAGGTTCTCGACGATCGCCTCGACGACGAGGTCACAGTCGCCGAGACCCGAGATCTCGGTCGTGCCCTCGAGCCGCGCGAGGGCGGCGTCCCGGTCCTCGGCCGACAGCTTGCCGCGGTCGACGGCCTTGCCGAACGAGCCCGCGATCCTGGCAAGGCCCTGGTCGAGCAGCTCCTGCGAGACCTCGCGGACCACCGTCTCGCGGCCCGAGCGGGCGGCGACCTCGGCGATCCCCGAGCCCATGAGACCGCAACCGATGACCCCGACCTTTTGGATGCTCACTTCGAGTCTGACCTCCTTAGAGAGTTCCCACTTCCCGGATCTCGCGCTCCCGCTCGCCGCGGCCTCGCCGCAGCCACAGGCGGATCGCTCCCGGCACCGCGAAGGGCAGCTTCTGCCCCCACTCGACCACCGTGACGCCGCCACCGTGGAGAGCCTCTTCGAGGCCCAGCTCGGGAACGTCGTCCGGCTCGAGCCGATAGAGGTCGACGTGCAGGAGGGAACCACCCTTCCCCCGATGCGAGCGCATCAGGGTGAACGACGGTGATTGTATCTCAGCCGGATCGATCCCGAGCGCCTCCGCCACCCCGCGGACGAGGACCGTCTTGCCCGTCCCGAGATCGCCGGCCAGGAGCACGACCCCGGACGGCGCCGCCGCGGCTCCGATCTCCCGGCCCACGGCGACCGTGTCCTGCTCGCAGCGCGACAGCCAGCGTCTCACGGAGCGTCCTCGAGCTGCAGCATCGCCTGGGGCAGCCGCGGCAGCAGATCCGCCGCCGCCAGGGCGAGCTCGCCGGTCGCCGCGGCGGCGAGGTCGGCCGCCGAGCCGTGGACCCAGGCGGCCAGCGCGGCGGCCTCGCCGGCGGCCAGCCCCTGGGCCCACAGGGCCGCCACCAGTCCCGTGAGGACGTCGCCCGTGCCGCCGGTGGCCAGCCCCGGGTTGCCGGTGGGGTTCACCCAGACCGTGCCGCCGGGCAGAGCCGTCAGCGTGCGCTGCCCCTTGAGCAGGACGACGGCGGCGGTCCGGTCGGCCGCTTCCCGAGCGGCGCCGAGGCGGTCGCTCGCGATCGCCGCCGGATCGACTCCCAGGAGGCGCCCCAGCTCTCCGGGATGGGGCGTCAGCACGGTCGGCGCGCGCCGGCTGCGCAGGAGATCGAGGCGGCCGGCGAGCGCGTTGAGCGCGCTGGCATCGACGACCAGGGGCTGCTCGACCCGCGGCACGACGGCGCGCACGAGCTCCGCCGCTTCGGCGCCCGCCCCGAGCCCCGGACCGATGGCCAGAATCGTGCGGCTGGCCGCGGCCCGCACCAGCGCCGCCGCGCCCGCCGCCGCGAGCCCGCCGTCCGCCGCCGCCGGCAGCGCCAGGGTGAGCGACTCGAGCGACGCGGCGTCGACCGTCGACAGGAGCGGCTCCGGCACCGCGCAGGTGACGAGGCCGGCGCCGCCCCGGATGGCGCCGCGCGCCGCCAGGACCGCCGCGCCCGCCATCCCCGGCGAGCCCGCCGCGATCAGCACGTGCCCGCAGGTGCCCTTGTGCGCCGCGGGCGGGCGCCGGGGCAGCCAGCGCGCCGCCGTGTCGAGGTCCGTCAACCAGAGATCTCCCGGCACGCCGTCGGCGATCGCGGGCGGGATGCCGAGATCGGCGACCACGAGGTCCCCCACCGCGTCGCAGGCCGGCGGCAGGACGTGGGCCGGCTTCGGCGTCTCGAAGGTCACCGTGAGGGCGGCCCGGACGTGGACCTCCGGGAGCTCGGGGGAGTCGCCGCGCAAACCGCTCGGCAGGTCGACGGCCAGGCAGGGAGCCGCGAGGGTGTCGATCCACCGCGCGACCTCCGCGAAGACGCCGCCGAGCGGCCGCGACAGCCCGACCCCGAAGAGCGCGTCGATCGAGACCTCCCAGTCCGCCGCGAGCCCTCGCCAGTCGTCGCTCGAGCGCAGCCGCCGCAGCCTCACGCCCTGGCGGCGGCAGATCGCCTCCTGCAGCGCCGCGTCGCCGGTCGGCTCGGACTCGCCGACGAGGAAGACCTCGACCGCGAAGCCGCGCAGGTCGAGATGCCGGGCGACGGCCATGCCGTCGCCGCCGTTGTTGCCGGGCCCGCAGAAGATGCCGACGCTCTCCGCCTCCGGAAAGCTCTCGCCGAGCGCATCCACGACGCCGAGCGCCGCGTTCTCCATGAGCACCAGGCTCGGGATTCCGTAGTCGGCCGTTGCCCGGCGATCGATCTCGCGGCTCGCCGCGACGGTGAGGACCCTCATGAGGCGCCCAGCAGCCCCCAGGCGGCCAGCAGTCCGTGGGTCTGCGGGCAGGCCGCCGGATGCTCC
>JAOTWP010000238.1 GCA_029862975.1 Acidobacteriota bacterium | reverse complement strand
CCGGCATTTCCTGCTGCGAGCCAGCTCCCGCTACGGCCGCGAGGCGCCCGCCGTCACCCCCGAGACGCTGCGCGAGCTGGCGAGCCGGAGCTGGCCGGGCAACGTCCGCGAGCTGCGCAACGCCGCCCACCGCTGGGTCCTGACCGGCGGGCTCGACCGCGCCGCGAGCGAGGCCCCAGGCGGCGCCGCGGGGCGCGGCCTCGCGGAGCAGGTCGAGTCGTTCGAGCGCGGCCTGATCGCGCGCGAGCTCGCCGCCCAGAAGGGCAGCGTGAAGGCCACCTACGAGGCTCTCGGCCTGCCGCGCAAGACCCTGTACGAGAAGATGCGGCGGCTCGGCCTCGACCGGCACGACTTCCTGGGCGGCGAGGAAGGCTAGCCGGGGGGCGGAATCCGGCCTGCGCGTCCACCCCCGACGGGTGGGCAGTCGCCCACAGGAAGGGCGGCGACGCTCCAGGGCGAGGGTGATAAACCACGCTCTGGAAGACACTTGCCGGCCCAGGAGCGACACGGCTTGCGGGGATGGCACGTCGCTTGCCTCACGTGACGAGTCGTCTCGGGCGGTCCGCTCCCGCCGTCGGGCGCGGCCTCTCGAGCTCCCGACGTCGCCTCGCCCCTGGCCGGCTCGGCGAAACGCAAAGGAGGGAAGCCATGCGCTATCGATTCGCCCGCCCCCGCCGCATCGTGCTGCTCGGCCTCGTCGCGCTCCTGGCCGCGACCGGTGGTCCTCTCGGCGCCGCCGACGAGATCCGCGTGGGAGTCGTCCTGCCCCTCACCGGGTCCCAGTCCTCCTTCGGCGAGCTCGAGAGGCAGGCGTTCGAGCTGGCGCTCGAGGAGGTCAACGGCGCCGGCGGCATCGCAGGGCGGCCGCTCGAGCTCCTCTTCGCGGACGACGAGGGCGACCCCGGGCGCGGCGTCGCGGCCGCCGAGGAGCTGCTCGATCGCCGCGACGTCGTCATGCTCGCCGGCGGCTACAGCAGCGCCGTCACCGAGGCGCTCGCCGAGCTCGCGCAGCGGCGCCGCGTGCCCTTCCTCGTGGCCACCGGCGCGGCCGACGGCATCACCGAGCAGGGGAGGGACTTCGTCTTCCGCCTCAATCCGCCGGCCAGCGAGTACTCGGCCAGCGCCGTCGACTTCCTCGTCCAGGTCGTCCGGCCGCGGACGGTGGCCATCATCTACGAGGACACGGCCTTCGGGCGCTCGCAGTCGTCCTCGTTCAAGGCCGCGTGCCTGGCCGCCGGCATCACGCCGATCGTCGAGGAGAGCTACCACGAGGCCGATTTCAAGCTCTGGCGGGTCACCGACATCCTGCTCAAGGTCAAGCGCCGCAAGCCCGACGTCGTCTACATGATCTCCTACCTGCTCGACGCCAACCTCATCATGACCCAGGCGCGGGCGCTCTCCTGGCAGCCGCGGCTCTTCATGGGCGGGGCCGCGGGCTTCACCCTGCCCGCCTTCTACGAGCTCACCGGCGCGGACGCGGAGCAGGTGATGACCGTCACCCTCTGGCACCCGTCGCTGCCCTATCCGGGCGCTGCGGAGTTCTTCGACGAGTTCCAGCGCCGGTTCGGGCGCGAGAGCGACTACCACGGCGCCGAGGCCTACTCCGCCGGCCTCGTGATCGCCGACGCCCTGGCCCGGGCGACGTCGTTCGCGCCGGAGGCCCTCCGCGAAGCGCTGGCGGCCACCGACCTTTCGACCCCCTTCGGCCCCGTCAAGTTCGTCTCCGAGGGCGGCAAGACGAACCAGAACCGGCTGCCCACCTACGTCGGTCAATGGCTCGACGGCAGGCTCGAGCTGGTCTGGCCGCTGGCGACCGCCGGGGCGGAATACGTCCTGCCCGCGCCGCCCCAGCGGTAGCCCGGCGCGACGGCGGCGGGTGGGATCCGGCTCAACCACCCCCCCCGATGGGTGGTTCGCCGCCCACGAGGTCCCGCTATCGTACCGGCGCGGACAAGACAACTCGTCGTCGGACAATGACTTGTGGACGCGCCATGTGGGCTCGCCGAGCCTGGCACACGGCTTGCCTCCTTCCGGGGCAGTCCATGCAGCCGACGTTTCAAGGACGCGAAGCCGAGGCCGCCGGTGCCCTCGCACGCACGGGCGGCCGCCCAAACACCCGAAGGAGGATCGAACGATGACCCGACGCTCGCTGATCAACGCCGCCGCCCTCGCTTTGCTGCTCGCCCCCGCGGCGCCGACCCTCGCCAAGGAGAGGCTCGCCTTCTCGGGCGGCCCCGAAGGCGGCACCTTCCAGTACTTCTCGAACGGCATCTCCATACGGCTCTCGAAATCGATGCCGGACGTCGAGGTCTCGAACACCGCTTCGGCCGGGTCGCTCGAGAACCTCCGCCGGGTCAACTCGGGCGAGGCCGACTTCGGCATCGTCTACTCGGGCGACGTCTTCCTCGGCCGTAACGGCAAGCTCACCCAGGACGAGAACACGTACGAGAACGTCTACGCCCTGGGCTACCTCTACGGAGCTCCCGCCCACCTGGTCACGCTGGCGAGCACCGGCATCAACTCGCTTGCCGACCTGGCCGGGAAGCGCGTGGCCGTCGGCGGCGCCGGCTCCGGCGCCGCGAGCGCGGCCCAGCGTCTGTTCACCCAGCTCGGCCTGTGGGACAAGATGAATCCCGAGTTCCTGGGCTACAGCGAAGCGGCCTCCGCGATGGGGGACAAGCTCCTCGACGCGTTCTGGGTCTTCGCCGGCTTTCCGAACTCGTCGGTGATCCAGGCGGCGGCCAGCAATCCGATCAGGATGATCGACCTCGTCGACGAGGCGGAAGCGGCGGGCTTCTTCGAGAGCTATCCGTTCTACACCCACCTCGAGATTCCCGCCGGGACCTACAGCGGGGTCGACACCGCCATCAAGTCGTTCCAGGACTCGGCGCTCTGGGTAGCGGGCAAGCACGTGGACGCCAAGCTCGTGGAAGCCGCTCTGGCGCAGATCTACTCGCCGGAAGGCCTCGCCTACATGGTCAAGGTCAAGAGCACGGCCAAGGAGATGTCGGTCGAAGGCGGTCTCGAGGGCATCGTGACCCCCATCCACCCGGGCGCCGAGGCCTTCTGGACCTCCAAGGGGCTGACGGTCACGGCCGCCCAGATGGCCCGCTAGCGGAAACCGCCTGACGACGGAGGTGACGACCATGGCGCCCGACACTCCCCCCAGCGGCGACTTGCAGGCCCCCAGCGGAGAGCTCAAGGCCTCGATCGAGGACGACAGCAAGGTCAAGGAGCTTCTCGAGAAGGACGCCAAGACGGCCCGCAGCCCGACCGGCTTCTGGCACTGGCTGGTCGCCGGCCTCGGCGGGGCCATGGTGATCTTCTACTTCTACACCGCGGGCGTCACCTCCGTCGCGACCCAGTACCACCGCGGCGTCTACGTCTTCATCACCTACGTGCTGGTGTTCCTGCTGTACCCGGCGGCGTCGCGGTGGCGCGGGCCGCTGGCCCTCTTTGCCGGCCTGGTCGCCGCCGGGACCCTGGCGGCGACCCTCTTCTTTCCCGACGTCGCCGCGTTCCACGACCGCCTGAGCGCCATCGGCGAGGCCTGGTCGGCGGAGGGCGCCGGCGCCGCGCTCGGCTCGGCGGCGGGCCTGTGGGTCCTGTGGCTGGGAGCGCTGGTCCTCGGCGCCGGGTTCTTCGTCGGCGACCGGAAGATGGAGCAGCGATGGCCCGGGAACCCGTCGCTGATCGACGTGGCGCTCGCG
>JAOTWP010000237.1 GCA_029862975.1 Acidobacteriota bacterium | reverse complement strand
GGGGACCTCGACGGCGACGGCGACCTCGACCTGGCGATCAACAACTCGAACGAGGCCGTCGAGGTCTACGAGAACACGGGCGCCGCCGGCGACTGGCTGATCGTCGCCGCGGCGGCGGGCGGGCCGGGTCGCGTGGTGGGCACCGAGGCCGAGGTCGAGCGCGGCGGCGCCACGCAGCGCCGGAGAGCGCGCACCGCGAGCTCCTATCTGTCGCAGAACGCCGGCGACCTCCACTTCGGCCTCGGTGCCGGCGCCGGCGCGGCGCGCCTCACGCTGCGCTGGCCGGACGGGGGCTCGCGGCGGCTGGCCGCCCTCCCCGCCAACCGGCGGCTACGGATCGCGCGGTGAGGACGGCGGCGCGCAGCCTGGGGGTGGCGGTGCTCGCCCTGGCTCTCGTCGCGCCGCCGGCCCACGGCGCCTGGTTCCGCGACGTCACCGCGGCCTGGGGCCTCGGCTTCCGGCACCACAACGGCAGCTCGGGACGCCGCTACATGCCCGAGACCGTAGGCGGCGGCGTCGTCGTGCTCGACTACGACCTCGACGGCGACTGGGACGTCTTCTTCACCGACAGCGGTCCCCTGCCGGGCGACCCCGGGGCCATCTCCCGCTCGCAGCTGTGGCGCAACGACGGCGGGGACTCTTTCGTCGACGTCACCGGGCGCGCGGGCTTGAACATGGCCGGCTACCTGGGCGGCGGCAGTGCGGGCGACGTCGACGGCGACGGCGATGCCGACCTCTACCTCACGGCCCTGGGACCCAACATGCTGTGGCGCAACCAGGGCGACGGGACGTTCCTCGACGTCACCGCCGCGGCGGGAGTGGGGGACGAGAGCTGGAGTGCGTCGGCCGCCCTCGCCGACGTGGACCTCGACGGCGACGCCGACCTCTACGTCGCCGATTACGTCGACTTCACGGTCGCGACGCACAAGGAATGTCGCAGCAACGAGATCGACGGCTACTGCATGCCGGACGCCTACGGAGCCGTCCGCGATCGGTTCTACGCCAACCGCGGCGACGGAACCTTCGTCGACGCGACGGAGGCGGCAGGCCTCGCGACGCCGCGCGCCCTGCCCGGTCTCGGCGTCGCCATCGCCGACCTGACGGACGACGGCCTGCCGGACATCGTGGTCGCCAACGACGGGCAGGCCAACTACCTGTTTCGCAACCGCGGAGACGGCGCCTTCGTCGAGATCGGACTGGTCGCGGGCCTGGCCTACGGCGAAGGGGGAAACCCGGAGGCGAGCATGGGAGTCGCCGTCGGAGACGTCGAAGGGGACGGTGATCCGGACCTGGTGATGACCCACTTCGAGCTCGAGACGAACGCTCTCTACGCCAATCTCGGCGGCGGTCTCTTTCGCGACATGCGCTTCCCCGCCGGCATCGCCGAGGGCTCGTACACGAGCCTCTCCTTCGGGGTCTTGCTCGCCGACCTCGACCTCGACGGCGACCTCGATCTCGTGACGGCCAACGGCCACGTCCAGGACAACGCCGCGCGGATCCACGAGCGCAGCAGCTTCCCGCAGCGCAACCAGCTCTGGGAGAACCTGGGGGCGGGGAAGTTCCAGGAGTCCGCGGCGTCGGGCTTCGAGGCGATCCGGGTAAGCCGTGGGCTGGCCGCCGCCGACCTCGACGGTGACGGCGACCTCGAGCTCGTCTTCGTCAACAACAACGGCGTCGCCGAGGTCTACGAGGGTCTGGCGGCGGGCGCCTGGATGCAGATCGATTTCGGCGCGGCGACGCGGGAGGAAGGTCCGGTGGGGATCCGCGTCGATCTGGCTGGAGGGGCGGGTTCCCAACGCCGCGACCTCGTGGCGGGCGGCTCCTATCTGTCGCGCAGCGCCCCGTCGCTGCACTTCGGGCTGGACGCGGGAACCGTGGCTCGCCTCGATGTCCGGCTGCCCGGCGGCGGGCGGCGGATCTACCGCGAGGTGCCGGCGCGGCGGCGCCTGCGGCTGCCCTGAGCGTCAGGAGGACTC
The DNA here is from genome assembly GCA_029862975.1 of Acidobacteriota bacterium. Classification (GTDB taxonomy): domain Bacteria; phylum Acidobacteriota; class Thermoanaerobaculia; order Multivoradales; family JAHEKO01; genus CALZKB01. The sequence continues at coordinate 1,807 of JAOTWP010000237.1, read as the reverse complement.
GTCGAGCTGCTTCAGGTTGGCCGCCGCGCGGGGGTCGTCGGGGCGCAGCTCGAGCGCCCGCTCGAGCTGCGCCCGCGCACCCTCGCGGTCGCCGCGGCGCATCAGCAGCACCGCGAGGTCGTTCATCGCCGGCGTGTACTCCGGCGACCGGGCGAGCGCCTCGCGCAGCGCCGCCTCCGCCGGCTCGAGCCGCTCGAGGGCCATCAGGACGACGCCGCGAATGTAGTGCGCGTCGGCGCTCGCGCCGGCCGCGGCGACCAGGTCGTCGGCGCGCGCCAGAGCCTCGTCGAGCCGTCCGAGGCCGAGCAGGATCCGGGCCTCCAGCAGGAAGGGACGGATGTCGCCCGGGGACAGCACGGCCTCCTGCTGGGCGATCACGAGGGCGTCCGCGAGGCGCTCTTCGGCGATCAGCCGCGTCGCCTCGCGCAGCCGCTCTCCGGTCGGATCCTCGAGGCTCTTCTCCTGACGCTGATCGCGCACCGAGGTCGGCGCCTCGCCGGCCACGATCTGCTGGAAGCGATCGAGCGCCACCAGGGCCTCGTCGGTACGGCCGACGGCGGCGAGGGCCTGGCCGAGCTGGTGCCAGGTCTGCTTGTCGTCCGGCTCGAGACGGGTGGCGGCTTCCAGGAACGGCAGGGCGTCGGCCGGGCGTCCCAGGGTGACCAGAAGACGCCCGTACTCCAAGACGAGCCCGGGCGGCGTGCCCGGCGGCAGCCGCACGTCGTCGAGCACCGGTCGCAGGAGGTCCGCGAACGGCGTCAGCGTGGCGAGCGCCGCCGCGGCCTCGCCGCCCTGGAACTGGGCTCGGCTGAGCTGCAGGGCGACGGAGGGGTCGTCGCCGACCCGCCCGGCAAGCAGCTGCGCCGCTTCCGCCGCCTGGCCGATGGCGACCTTCGCCTCGGCCAGGATGCGCACGAGGTCCAGCTCCATCGCCGCAGGCGCGGAATCGACGAGGGGCTCCAGGAGACCGATCGCCGTCCAGTAGTCGGCCTTTGCCACCAGCGCCTCGGCCCGCAGCAACGCCACTTGCGGGTCCTCCGCGGGCAGCGGCTCGAGCAGGGCCAGGGTGTCGTCAGGCCGCCGCAGGCGAACGGCGCAGAAGGCGGCCACCAGCCGGGCCTGCCGATCGTCGGGGAAGCGGTCGGACCACGGCTTGAGCAGCAGGTAGGCGTCGAGGAACTGGCCCGTCTGCGCCAGGACCAGGCCGAGCTCGCGCGCCGCCGGGCTCGCCGGCTCGCGGGCGAAGGAGCGCTCCAGGTAGCCGCGCGCGAGCTCGACGTCGCCCTCGCGCTGCGCCGCGCGGCCGGCGTTGTAGAGCACTGCCGGATCGGCGTCGGCGGCGTCCGCGAGCGGCCGCAAGCCGCGCAGGGCGTCGGCGGGACGGTCGACCTCCAGGTAGAGGGCGCCCAGCAGGGCGACGAGCTGCGGCGGGCTGTCGGAACGGATGGCCGCCTCGAGCATCGAGACGGCCTCGGCGTACCGTTCTTCCTCGGCCAGCGCCGTCGCCTGGGCGAAGACCGCGGGCGGGTCGGCGGCCGGGGTCGTCGGACCCTGGGCGGCGGTGGGCGGGCTCGCGGCGAGCGCCGCCAGTCCGAGTAGGAGCCACTTGTTCATGAGGATTCCCTCGTCACCTGGTCGTGGCCGGGCGCCGAACGCCCGAGCCGGGTCAGCGGCCCCCCTGGGCCAGGGCCCGCAGCTGGGGATCCTGCGGCCAGCGTTGGCGGGCCTGGGCCAGCAGCGCTGCCGCCGAGCGCGGGTCCTCGAGCTGGCGCAGCACCCGGATCGCCTCGGCGTGAGCCCCGGGAGT
>JAOTWP010000236.1 GCA_029862975.1 Acidobacteriota bacterium | reverse complement strand
CGCGGCGAGCACCTGGTCGGCGTCGGCCAGGCTGTGGCCCAGCGCGATGGCGATCCCCCGGCGCCCGAGCGCCGCTTCGAGGACGGCGACGCCTTCGACCTCGGGCGCGAGCGTAACCATGCGGACCCAGCCTTCGCCTCGCGCGAGGATCTCCTCGCCCTCGGCGGGGTCGAAGGGGCGGATCGCGGCGCGGGGCTGCGCGCCGGCCGCCCCGGACCGGATCCAGGGGCCCTCCAGGTGGATCCCGATCGGCGAGGCCGCGCGCGCCGAGTGCCCATCCAGCACCGCGGCGAGACGCGTCACGCGCGCGGCGAGCTCCGGCGCGGGCCACGCCACGGTCGTGGCCAGGAATGCCGTGGTCCCATGACGCATCAGGCTACGCGCCGCGTCATCCAGCACCACTTCAAAGTCGCTGGCGTCCCGAAACGCGAGTGCACCGTGGAAGTGCAGGTCGATGAACCCGGGGGCGAGCCGGCTCCCGGCGAGGTCGAGGTTCCGGGCGTCGGACCCGGCCCGCTCACCGGTGCCGAGCCGAGCCGCGATCCGGCCGCCCTCGAGCAGCAGGTCGCCGGTCTCGGGTGACGGCGTTTCGGGATCCAGCAGCACGGCATTGCGCAAGACGACGCGATTCACGGTGAGCGGATTCTACCCCGCTGCGGCCGGCCCGAGGCCTGACCGGGCCGGCGCCGGCTCAAGCCGAGCCCCGGCGGCACCGATCCAGGCGTCGCGAGGAGGCGCGAGCCGCGTGTCGATGGAAGAGGATCTGAAGATCCTCGAGACCAAGATCAACCAGCTCAAGCTGGCCTACGAGCGCTACTTCCTGGGAACGCGCCCGCGCGAGCCTGCCGTGGAGCGGTCCGAAGTCGACAGGACCGTCACGCTCTACACGAACACGGCCATCCAGAACACGGCGCTGCGCTTCCGCTTCGGGAGCCTCTGCACCCGCTACCAGGCGCTCAAGCGCCAGTGGAACGAGACCCTGCGCAAGATCGAGCAGGGCACGTACTCGCGGCACCGCTTCAAGGCGGAGCTCCACGGCTCGCGCGCCGAGGCGCCCGGCGCGGCGGCCTCTCCGGCTCCGGGCGCCCGGGCGAAAAGCAGCGACCTCTTCGACGCCTATGTCGAGGCGCGGCAGTCCTGCGGCCAGTCCGTCTCGCGACTCTCCCCGGAGCGGCTGCGCGCGACCCTCGCCAAGCAGGAGGCTGCGCTGCGCAAGCGCTACGGCGACGCCGAGATCCGCTTCAAGGTGGTGGTGGAGAACGGCAAGGCCAAGCTCAAGGCCTCGCGCGTGGGCTGAGAGCCCGGCCGGCCGTATCCGCGGCCCGCGGGGCCCTATCCCTCGCCGCGCCGGCTCACCGCCAGGCGATTGCGGGCGCGTTGGATCGCCGCCTGGTATTGCTCCAGGCGCTTCTCGTTGGTGTCGCCCAGCTCCGCGAGTCCCTGCTCGGCCCGGTCGCGCGCGAGTTCGGCCCGGGCGACGTCGATGGCCTCGGCGAACTCGCAGGACTCGACCATCACCGTCACCTCGTCGCCGCGGACGTCGGCGAAGCCGTTCGCGATTGCCGCGTAGAGTCGATTGCCGTCCTGCGAGCGGATCTCGATCTCGCCGATGCGCAGGGGCGTCAGGAAGCGCTCGTGGCTCGGCAGCACCCCGAAGTCGCCCTCCGAGCCCGGCAGGACGATGGAATCGACGGGCTCGCGATACCACTCGCCGTCGGGCGTGACGATGCTGAGGTGAAAGGGCACCGCGTCCGTCTCCTAGACCAGCTTGCTGGCCTTCTGCACGGCCTCCTCGATCGTGCCGACCATGTAGAAGGCCTGCTCCGGCAGCTCGTCGTGCTTGCCCTCCAGCACCTCCTTGAAGCCGCGGATCGTGTCCTCGAGTCGGACGTAAACGCCCGCCGTGCCGGTGAACTGCTCCGCCACGTAGAAGGGCTGGGACAGGAAGCGCTCCATCTTGCGCGCCCGCGCCACCGTGATCTTGTCGTCCTCGGACAGCTCGTCCATGCCGAGGATCGCGATGATGTCCTGGAGGTCCTTGTACCGCTGGAGCAGCTGCTGCACGCCCCGCGCCACTTCGTAGTGCTCGTCGCCCACGACCTGCGGATCGAGGATCCGGCTCGTGGAGTCCAGCGGGTCGACCGCCGGGTAGATGCCCAGCTCGGCGATCTGTCGCGAGAGCACCGTCGTGGCATCCAGGTGACTGAAAGCCGTCGCGGGCGCCGGGTCGGTGAGGTCGTCGGCGGGCACGTAGATCGCCTGCACCGACGTGATCGAGCCCTTCTTGGTCGAGGTGATCCGTTCCTGCAGCTCGCCCATGTCGGTGGAGAGCGTCGGCTGGTAGCCCACGGCCGAGGGGATGCGCCCGAGCAGGGCCGAAACCTCCGAGCCCGCCTGCGTGAATCGGAAGATGTTGTCGATGAAGAGGAGGACGTCCTTGCCCTCCTCGTCGCGGAAGTACTCGGCCACGGTGAGCGCCGACAGCCCGACGCGGGCGCGCGCACCCGGCGGCTCGTTCATCTGCCCGTAGACGAGGGCGGCCTTGTCGAGCACGGTGGTTCCGTCCGCGAGCTTGGCCTCCATCATCTCGTTCCACAGGTCGTTGCCCTCGCGGGTGCGCTCGCCGACGCCGCCGAACACGGAGTAGCCGGCGTGCTCCTTCGCGATGTTGTTGATCAGCTCCATGATGACGACGGTCTTGCCGACACCGGCGCCGCCGAAGAGACCCACCTTGCCGCCCTTGGGATAGGGGGCGATCAGGTCGACCACCTTGATGCCCGTCTCGAGCGCCTCGACGCTGGTGGACTGGTCGACGAACTCGGGGGCGGGACGGTGGATCGGATAGCTCATGCTCGACTCGATCGGGCCCCGCTCGTCCACGGGCTCGCCGATCACGTTCATGATGCGGCCGAGCGTCGTGGGACCCACGGGAACGCGAATCACGTCGCCGGTGTTCTCCACCGGCTGGCCGCGCACCAGGCCCTCCGTCGTGTCCATGGCGATCGTGCGCACCGTGTTCTCGCCCAGGTGCAGCGCTACCTCGAGCACCAGGTTGCCTTCCCGCTCGTCGATGCCGCGGTTGCTGGCGCGCAGCGCCATGTAGATCTCGGGCAGCCCGCCGGGCGGGAACTCCACGTCGACGACCGGGCCCATCACCTGAACGATCTTTCCGCGCTCCTTGGCCATGACTCTCCTTCCTGAAGCCTCCGGGCGGGCTAGAGCGCCTCGGCGCCGCTGACGATCTCCATCAGCTCCTTGGTGATCGCCGCTTGACGCGCCCGGTTGAATTGAAGCGTCAGCTTTTCGATGAGCTCCTCGGTGTTGCGGGTCGCCGACTCCATCGCCGTCATGCGCGCGGCGTGTTCGCCCGCCTGGTTCTCCAGCAGCGCGCGATAGACCGCCGCCTCCACGGCCTTCGGGACGAGCACCGCGAGCAGGCTCGCGGGGTTCGGCTCGATCTCGAAGGGGAGGGCCGCGTCCGCTTCCTCCTCCGCAATCACCGGGAGCAGCCGCATGTCCCGCGGCGCCTGCGTCATCGGCGAGACGAACTCGCTGTAGACGAGCAGCACTTCGTCGGCTTCGCCCTCGGCGAAGCGTTTGGAAACGGAGCCCGCGATCGTCACCGCCCTCCCGTAACTGACCCAGGCTTCGTGCTCCCAATCTTTCACGATCCGACGGCCGCGGCGTCGGAAGTAGTCGGTCGCCTTGCGGCCCGCCGTCGTCACGACGACCTGGATCCCGCGACCTTCCCGCTCGGCGGCGAGCGCCGTCGCGTGCTTGAGCA
>JAOTWP010000235.1 GCA_029862975.1 Acidobacteriota bacterium | reverse complement strand
GGGCCAGGCCACGGCCATCGTGCGGGCCCTCGAGAGTGCGGGCCTCGAGGCGGACGCCGTCGGCTACGTCAACGCCCACGGGACGGGCACGCGCTCCAACGACAGCACCGAGAGCGCCGCCATCCGCTCGGCGCTGGGCGCGGCGGCTGACCGGATTCCCGTGAGCTCCTGCAAGTCGAGCTTCGGGCACACCCTCGGCGCCTCGGGGGTGCTCGAGACGGCGGTCACGTTGCTGGCCCTCGAGCGCGGGCTGGCGCCCCCGAACTTCAATCTGCGCCACCCCGACCCGGAGTGTCCCGTGCGGCTCGTCGGCCGCGAGGCCGAGCCGATCGAGCGCGGCGTGGCGCTCAAGAACAGCTTCGGCTTCGGCGGCGGCAACGCGGTGCTCGTGCTCGCGGCGGCCGGCGACGGACCGCGGTGGTTGGCCCCCGAGGCGATGGTGTAGGCTTCCCGCGATGGACGAGGGGGAGATTCTCGAGCGGTTGCGCGGCGTGCTGGAGGCGTCCTCGACCCAGGCTCTGGACTGGAGCGCGCTCTCGGTGGCGACGACCGTCGAGTCGCTCGGCTTCGACTCGTTGTCGATCCTCGACGTGCTCTACGGCATCGAGCAGGAGTTCGGCCTCGAGCTCGACGCGGCCGACGTGATCGATCTGAAGACCGTGGGCGAGCTCGTCGCCGTGATGGCCCAACGGGCCGCCTAGCGAATTCACCCTGAAGAAGCTGCGACACGCCCTCGAGTACGCCCTCGTGCGGAGCGCCCTGCCGGGCTTGGACGCGCTGCCGCTCGCCGCCGCCACCCGGCTGGGGGAGCGCCTCGCCGACGTCGCGTTCCTCCTCGATCGACGTCGGCGGCGGGTCGCGATCGACAACATCCTGCGGGCCGGCATCCGGGACGATGCGGCGGCCGCGTCGCGGCTGGCGCGGGCGTCGGCGCGGCACTTCGCCGCCGTCGTGGTGGAGACCCTCCGGTCGGCGGATCTGCTGGGCGGCGAGCGCTGGCGCGAAGCGGTGAGCTTCCGCGCTCCCGCCGCCGTGCGGGCGATCCTCGACGACCCCGCCGCCGGCCTGCTGGTGGCGTCGGGGCACCTGGGCAACTGGGAGATCGGCGCCCAGGCGCTGTCGCGCGCCAAGCCGGTGGTCGCGGCGGCGCGCCGGGTCTCGAACCCCCACGTCGACCGCCTGTTGAGGCGGCGCAAGCCCGGGGATCGCTTCCGCCTGGTGCCGGAGTGGTTCGGTCCGCCGGGCCGCTTCACGGACGCGCTCGCCAACGGCGAGGCCCTGGCGCTCTTGATCGACCTCGACGCCCGCGGCGAAGGGGTGAAGCTCGACTTCTTCGGGCGGCCGGCGGCGACCCACGTGACGGCCGCGATGCTCCACCTCGTGACCAAGGCGCCGCTCGTCTTCGCGTCGTGCCGCCGGCTCGGCGCCGGCCGTTTCGAGCTCGCCCTGTCCGCGCCCATCGAGCACCGTCCCACGGGCGACAAGGAGGCGGACGTCCGCGCCATCCTCGGGCGGCTGAACGGCGAGCTGGAAGCGGCGATCCGGGAGGATCCGGCGCAGTACCTGTGGGCCCACAGTCGTTGGAAGTACGGGGAATGGGAGCCGCCGCCGGGATTCGTGCCGCTCGCCGGCCGGCTGGGACGGAGCGCGGGAGCGGTCGAGCCGAGGAGAGTCCGATGAGGTGGATCCAGGTGGTGCGCGGCGTCGCGCTCGTTGGCGTGGGCCTGGCGGCCGGCATGACGTGGTCGCGGGCGGGCGCGGGCGGGCCGGTCCATGACGCGGCCAGGTCGGCCGCGGAGGCGCCCCCGGGGGCGGGCGCGATGGCCGTGCCGGCGGCGCTCCAGGCCGGCCCGGCAGCCGTGCCGGAGGGGTTGTCGGCGAGCGAGCGCCGCGACATCGAGGTCTTTCGCGCCGCTTCGCCCTCGGTCGTCAACGTCACGAGTCTCGTCGCCGTGCGGCGCGACTTCTTCTCGCTGGACGTGACCGAGATGCCGCAGGGGTCGGGCAGCGGCTTCATCTGGGATCGCGACGGCCACGTCGTGACGAACTTCCACGTCCTCGAGGGCGGCCGCCGCTGGACCGTGACGCTCGGCGACCACTCGACCCACGAGGCCGTCCTCGTGGGCGTGGCGCCCGACAAGGATCTCGCCGTGCTCAGGATCGAGGCGCCCGCGGAGACGCTGTCCCCGTTGCCGCTGGGCCGCTCGCGCGACCTCGTCGTCGGCCAGCGGGTGCTGGCCATCGGCAACCCCTTCGGCCTCGACCAGTCGTTGACGGTCGGCGTCGTCAGCGCCCTGGGCCGCGAGCTGACCTCGCCGTCCGGGCGCACCATCCGCGACGTGGTGCAGACCGACGCGGCGATCAATCCCGGCAACTCGGGCGGCCCGCTGCTCGATTCGGCGGGGCGGCTCATCGGGGTCAACTCGGCCATCTACAGCCCCAGCGGCGCCTCGGCGGGCATCGGCTTCGCGGTGCCGGTGGACACCGTCGCGCGGCTGGTGCCGGAGCTGATCGAGTACGGCCGGCCGATCCGCCCGGGCATCGGGGTGACCCTGCTGCCCGACAGCCTCACCCGCCGCATCGACGTCGAGGGGGTCGCGATCCAGTCGGTGGAGCGGGGCGGTCCCGCCGACCGGGCCGGCCTCGAGGGGATCCGGAGCGACCGCTCCGGGCGCCGCTACCTCGGCGACGTGATCGCGGCCGTCAACGGCGAGAAGGTGGGCGATTTCGACGAGCTGGCCACGGCGTTCGAGAGGGCCGGCATCGGCGCCGTCGTCGAGCTCGTCGTCCTGCGCGACGGCGAGGCGCGCACCGTCGGCGTCGAGGTCGTGGCCCTCGAGAACTAGCCTCCGGAGCGGCGCATGGCGAGGTTTGCGGCCGCCCCCGTCGAGCGGGTACACTCCGCGGAACTTGCCGCCATGGTCCAGCCGTCCGCGCACGAGGAGGGGTCGGATGAGTGTTCTCGAGAAGCACCCGGAAGACGCGCACGAGCACGCGCCCGAAGAGGGCTTCCTGCGCAGGTACGTCTTCTCACAGGACCACAAGGTGATCGGGATCCAGTACGGATTCACGGCGCTCTTCTTCCTGCTCTTCGGCTTCTGCCTCATGCTGCTGATGCGGTGGCAGCTCGCGTACCCGACCGGCGTGCCGATCCCGTTCGTCGGCGGGCTGCTCGGCGAGGCCAACGCGCCCGGCGGCATCATGCTGCCCGAGTTCTACAACCAGCTGGGAGCCATGCACGGCACGATCATGGTCTTCCTGGCGGTCGTGCCGCTGGCCGTCGGCGCGTTCGGCAACTACGTCGTGCCGCTCCAGATCGGCGCCCCCGACATGGCCTTCCCGAAGCTCAACATGGCCAGCTACTGGGTGTACCTCGCGGGCGGGGTCGTGATGTTCGCGAGCTTTTTCGTGCCGGGCGGCGCCGCCAACTCGGGCTGGACGTCCTATCCGCCGCTGTCGGTCACGGCGACGGCGGGCCAGACCTGGTGGCTCCTGGGGATGGTGCTGCTCATCACCTCGTCGCTGCTCGGCTCCGTCAACTTCATCGTCACGATCTTCCAGCTCAGGGCCAAGGGGCTGACGTGGATGCGGCTGCCGTTCTTCGTCTGGGCGCAGCTCGTGACGGCCTTCCTGCTGCTGCTCGCCTTCCCGCCGCTCGAGGCGGCGGGCTTCTTCCAGCTGATGGACCGCGTCGCGGGCACGAGCTTCTTCATGCCCAGCGGCCTCGTCGTCTCCGGGCAGATCGTCGAAGCCGCCGGCGGCGGCAGCCCGCTCTTGTGGCAGCATCTCTTCTGGTTCCTCGCCCACCCGGAGGTCTAC
>JAOTWP010000234.1 GCA_029862975.1 Acidobacteriota bacterium | reverse complement strand
CGACGGCGTCCGCCTCGAGGCCCGCACTCTCGAGGGCCCGCACGATGGCCGTGGCCTGGCCCGCGGCCGAAGGACCCGTGAGGTGGTCGGCGTCCGACGACTCGCCGTAGCCGAGGATCTCGCCCCGGATCCGCGCCCCCCGCCGCGCCGCCGAGTCCAGCGACTCGACGACGAGGACGCCGGCTCCCTCGCCCAGGATGGTCCCTTCGCGATCCACGTCGAACGGCCGCAGGGCGAGCGCCGGGTCGGGGTTCTCGGACAGCACGCCGAGGTTGTTCCAGACGCCGTAGAAGAACGGATCGAAGTACCCGTCGGCCCCGCCGGCGACGACGATCTCGGCCTCGCCGTGCCGGACCCGGCGGTACGCGTCGCCGATGGCGTTGGTCGACGAGGTGCACGCGGAGACGACGACGTAGTTGGCGCCCGTGAGCTTGAAGTGCATCGACAGGTTGGCGGAGATCGCGTTGTACATCATTCGCGGAACCGAGCTCGGCAGCAGGCCCTTCGGACCCTTGGCGGCGAAGCGCTCGAAGCCCGCGAAGGTCGACTGGGCGGGGCCCTCCGCCGTGCCCATGATCACCGCGGCCTCGCGCGGCTCGTAGGGGAGCTCGCGGCCGATGAGCTCCGCCTGCTCGAGCGCCCGCTGCGCCGCGACCAGCGCCAGGTCGAGCGCCCGGTCCACCGGCCGGCGGCCCATGGCCCGCAGCGCCTCGACGACCGGCCCGCTCTCGACCTGGGCCGCGAGCTTCACCTTGTACGGCGACAGGTACGCCTCGGTGTCGAAGGCCGTGAGCGGACCGATCCCGGTCGCGCCGGCGACGAGGCGCTCCCAGACGTCTTCCTCGGCAAAGCCGATCGGGGTCGCCAGCCCGAGACCGGTGACGACGACGCGGCGCTCCATCAGCCTCCCATCCACAGGCCGCCGTCGACGTGCAGGACCTGGCCCGTGACGTACGACGCGGACTCCGACAGCAGGAAGAGGATCGCATCGGCGACCTCGGAGGGGGCGGCGAGCCGGCCCAGGGGGATCCCCAGCGCCTCGCGGCACTCCGCGGACAGCGCCGCCGTCAGGTCCGTGTCGACGAACCCCGGCGCCACCGCGTTGCAGCGGATCCCGAAGCGCGCCGCCTCGAAGGCGAGGCTCTTCGTGAGGCTGACGAGGGCCGCCTTCGACGCAGCGTAGTCGGCTCCCATCCACTTGCCGGGGCCGTGCCCGGAGATCGAGCCGACGTTGACGATCGACCCGCGGCGGCGCGGCCGCATCGCGTTGTACGCCGCCTGCGAGGCCGTGAGCGCGGCCTCCACGTTGAGCGCCTGGGTCGCCCGCCAGCCGTCGACCGTCAGGCCGCGAAAGGGCGCCGCCTTGCCGCCGCCGGCGTTGTTGACCAGCCCGTCGATCCTGCCGAAGCGCTCGACGACCTGCTCCACGAGCCGCCCCCCCGAGTCCGGCATCGCGAGATCGGCGGCGAGCGCCTGGATGCGCTCGCCGCCGCCCAGCTCCTCGCGGACGGCGGCGGTGCGCTCCGGGCTGCGGCCGTGCAGGCCCACGGCGGCGCCGGCGGCCAGCAGCCGCTCGACCACCGCGCGGCCGATGCCGCGGGTCGAGCCCGTGACGAGAACGATCTTGTCCTGCATGTCGAGCACGCTCGTCTTCTTCCCGCTAGCTTCTCGCCGGTCGCCGCACGACGGCGGCGTTCCCCGCGAAGGCTACAACGCGCCAGACCGCCAGGACCACCCGGGAGCGCGGCGGCGGCGGATTCGCGCCGTAGAGCGCCCGGCGCCGGGCGCGCGCCTCGACGGCCACGCCGTGGCTGGCAGCACCCACGGCTCAGACGATCCGATCGACGGCCAGCACGCCCAGCACCGCCGGCAGGTAGAGGACGGACGCCAGCAGCACCCGGCGCGCCGCCAGGTCCGAGCGGGTGCGGGCAAAGGCCACGCCGAGGGCGGTGTAGCCGAGGCCGAGAACGAGAGCTCCCGCCAGGTACCCCTGTCCGGCCAGGCCCAGGACGACCGGCCCCAGGCTGACGGGGATGAGGGCCGCGCTGTAGAGCACCATCTGGCGCGCCGTGCTGTGGCCGTTGGGCTGGACGACGGGGAGCATCGGAAAGCCGGCCCGCGCGTAGTCCTCGCGGCACATCCAGGCGATGGCGAGGAAGTGCGGCAGCTGCCAGAGGAAGAGGATGCCGAAGAGCACCCAGGCGCCGGCCTGGAGCTCGCCCGTCACGGCCGTCCAGCCCATCATCGGCGGGATGGCGCCCGGCACCGCCCCGACGATCGTCGCCAGCGAGCTTCTGACCTTGAGCGGCGTGTAGACGACGACGTAGCCGAGAAACGCGACCAGGCCGAGGATGGCGGTCGTCCAGTTGACCCGCCAGGCAAGGAGCAGCAGCCCCCCGCAGCCAAGGAGGAGGCCGAAGGCGATCGCCGCGCGCGCCGCCATCCGGCCGGACGCCACGGGCCGCCCCGCGGTGCGCACCATGAGCGCGTCGAGCTCGTGCTCCAGGGCGTGGTTGAGGGCCGAAGAGCCGGCCGCCACCAGCCAGGTGCCCAGAAGCGCCGAGGCCACCAGCTCGAGGTCGGGACGCGCGGGGGCCGCCAGCAGGATGCCGATCCCGGCCGTGAGCAGCACCATCAGCGTGATGCGCGGCTTGGTCAGCTCCATCCAGTCCGCCAGGGGGCCGCCGGACGGCGGCGACGGGCGCCTCATGCCGCGACCGCGGAGACGGCGGCCGGCACGGCGCGCACCCGGACGGCGGCGTGCCAGGCGCGCAGCGTCAGCACCAGCGAGGCCGCGAGCAGCGCCGCGCCGGTCGGCACGTGAAGGGTGTTGGGCAGGACGGCGCGGCCCGTCCAGATGATGCTCGCCCCCAGACTCACCTGGACGGCGACGAGGAGGGCCATGACCAGCGCCGGCCCCAGAAGCCCGGAGCGCTCCCCCCGGCTCCACACCCGCGCCACGAGCAGTCCGACCGCCAGGGTGACCGCCAGCGCGCCCAGGCGGTGGGCGAGATGGATCGCGATCGAGAAGTCGAGCTGCGGCGGCCACCAGCGCCCGAACATCAGCGGGAAGTCGGGGATCGCGAGCCCCGAGCCGGTGTGCCGCACGAGGGCGCCCAGGAGGATCTGGGCGTAGATGAGCGCGGTCGTGGCGGTGGCGGGCCCGCGCAGCGCCTCCGCGGCCGCCCCCCTGCCGCCCCCTGCAGCGAGGCTCCGCCAGCCCCGGGAGGTGGCCAGCGCGAACGCGACGACCAGGCACAGATAGAGCTGGGCCAGCGCCGCATGGCTGACCGAGACGGCGGTCGGCAGGAAGAAGAGCACCGTGATCCCACCGAGCAGAGCCTGCAGCAGCACCGCCGCCACCGCCCCGTAGGCGACCCTGCGCACCCACCGCCGCGGCTCCCGCCGCCACGCCCACAGCGCCATCGCGACCGTCAACGAGGCCACCGTCCCGGCGATCAGCCGATGCCCGTGCTCGGCCCGCACGTTCTCGATCTCCCACCAGCGAGGCGGATTCCAGCCCCCGTACGAGGTCGGCCAGTCCGGCACCGAAAGCCCAGCCTCGAGGCTCTTCACGAGCCCCCCGGCCGCGATCAGCCCGAGCACCGCGCCCACGAGGAGCACGGCAAAGGCGTGCAGTGCGCGGGGCGTCTCGGCAGGCATCCCGCCAGTCTATCCGGTTCTTCGCCGACCCTCGCAGGCCGGTTCGCGAGGGGCGTCAGCCGTCGGAGGCGGGCTTCCCGTAGAAGCGGAGGATGTCCCCCACGGTGTCCATCAGCGCCGCGTCTTCGTCGGCGATCTCGAGCCCGAGGCGCTCCTCCAGCACGAGCAGCAGGTG